>CAYQBZ010000054.1:4572-12505 GCA_964415855.1 uncultured Rikenellaceae bacterium | reverse complement strand
CAGCTAGCGGGGCGACAGGCTACTTTGTTGAGTATGCCGGATCTGCAATAAAGGGTCTCAGTATGGAAGCAAGGATGACGATATGTAATATGAGTATCGAGATGGGAGCCCGTGGCGGATTAATAGCTCCTGATGAAACAACTTTCGACTACCTTCGAAAACTGAAATCGGTTCCGTGTATTGATAACCTTGAGCTGTCTGTTGAAAAGTGGAAGACACTTAAAAGTGATCCTGATGCCCGATTCGACCGTGAACTGGAATTTGACGGAGCTCTTATTAAGCCGATGATTACGTATGGTACGAATCCGGGAATGGGAATGTCTGTTGACGGATCAATCCCCTTATCTGATAACAGTGATAAAGGAGCCTCCTCATCTTTCCTTAAATCCCTTGATTATATGGGACTTAAGCCAGGTATGAAACTGCTTGGACACCCTGTTGATTATGTGTTTATCGGGAGTTGTACCAATGGCCGGATAGAAGATTTCAGGGCATTTGCCAGTGTTATTAAGGGAAGGAAGAAAGCACCCGGAGTCACAGCTCTTATAGTACCCGGCTCAAAGAGGGTAGAGGAAATGATGAATTCTGAAGGCTTATCTGAAGTATACCGGAACGCGGGTTTCGAGGTACGGCAACCGGGATGCTCGTCCTGCCTGGCGATGAATGAGGATAAGATCCCGCAGGGCAAATATGCTGTCTCGACATCAAACAGGAACTTTGAAGGCCGGCAGGGACCTGGTGCCAGAACAATGCTGGCCAGTCCCCTCACAGCAGCAGCTGCTGCCATAACAGGGGTGATAACGGATCCCAGGGAATTAATCTCAAAAGAGACAACTGTTTAAAATAATCTGATATGCCAAAAGTAAAATTTGATATTCTGGAAACAACATGTGTACCGCTTCCGCTAGAAAATGTTGACACTGACCAGATTATACCTGCAAGGTTTTTAAGCGCTACCTCGAGGGAAGGATTCGGTGATAATCTTTTCCGTGACTGGAGATATACCAAGAGCGGGGAAAAGAACCGTGAATTCGTCCTTAACAATCCCACATACAATGGGAAAGTGCTTGTCGCAGGGAAGAATTTCGGCAGCGGGTCGAGTCGTGAACATGCTGTATGGGCTATATTTGACTATGGATTCAGAGCAGTGATATCGAGCTTTTTCGCAGATATATTTATGAATAATGCTCTTAACAATGGCCTTTTGCCAATTGTGGTTAAAGAATATCTTCTTGGGAAACTCCTGGATATGATTCAGAAGGATCCTCAGACAAAGGTCAGGATAGATCTTGAAAAACAGACTCTTTCCATTTTACCGACTGGAGATTCCGTAACATTCGGAATAAATCCTTATAAAAAAGAATGTCTGCTGAAAGGACTCGATGATATCGACTTCCTTTTAAGCATGAAAGATTTAATAACTGGTTTCGAGACCTCAAAAAAGTATTGAAATGAGAGTTGAAATAATGGATACGACCCTGAGGGATGGTGAACAAACGCAGGGAGTGTCATACTCACCACTCGAAAAGCTTCACATTGCAAAGCTTCTTCTTAAGGACCTGAAGGTAGATCGCATAGAGGTGGCATCCGCTCGGGTATCAACCGGCGAATTTGATGCTATCAGGAAGATAACTGACTGGGCAAGACATAATAACCTCCACAGGAACGTTGAGGTGCTTGGTTTTGTAGATGGCGACATATCTTTGAACTGGATAAGGGATGCAGGCGGAAAGGTTGTCAACCTACTTTGCAAAGGGTCGCTGAGACACCTTGAGAAACAGCTGAGAAAGACGCCGGAGAGGCATGTCAGCGATATCAGGGAAATTATCGCTAAAGCTGACTCATATGATATGCATGTAAATATCTATCTCGAGGACTGGTCGAACGGTATGATCCATTCTGAAGACTATGTGTTATTTATGCTCGATTCCCTTAAAGACGAGAACATAAAAAGATTCATGCTCCCCGATACTCTTGGCATACTCAATCCTGAGCAAACCTATGATTTCTGCAAAAAGATCATTGACCGTTATCCAAATCTGCATTTTGATTTCCATGCCCATAACGATTATGATCTGGCAGTGGCCAATATTTTTTCTGCAGTACGGGCAGGCATAAAAGGTTTGCATACCACTATCAACGGACTGGGTGAAAGAGCCGGTAATGCACCTCTTTCAAGTGTCATTGGAGTTATTCGCGATCTCCTCGATGCCGAAACAGGTATTAATGAATTTGAAATAACAAAGGCTAGTAAAATAGTTGAGACATTCAGCGGGATACGTATTCCTGTCAATAAGCCTCTTATAGGTGAAAATGTCTTTACCCAGACCTCAGGGGTACACGCTGACGGAGACAGTAAGGACAACCTGTATTTCAACAACCTTCTTCCGGAACGTTTTGGCAGGAAAAGAAAATATGCCCTCGGTAAACAGTCTGGCAAGGCAACAATCAGGAAAAACCTTGAAGAGTTCGGCTTGTCTCTCAGTCCTGAGTCGCTTGGTAAGGTAACACAAAAAGTAATAGAGCTTGGCGATAAAAAAGAGAATGTGACCACAGAGGATCTTCCATTTATCATTGCCGACGTGCTTGGCAGTGAACAGATAAATTACAGGATCTTCATTAAGAATTACAGCCTCTCTCTCTCCTGCGGCCTTAAACCTGTTGCAAGTGTCCAGGTTGAGATAGATGGAAAACTATACCAGGAAACCTCATCCGGTGATGGTCAGTACGATGCCTTTATGAAGACATTACGGATTATATATGATAAGCTGGACAAGAAATATCCAAGACTCACTGATTACCAGGTATCAATACCTCCAGGGGGGAAGACAGATGCCCTTGTCGAGACAGTTATTACCTGGGATTTCAATGGCAGAGAATTCAAGACAAAAGGTCTTGATGCCGACCAGACAGAATCGGCTATTAAAGCCACCGAGAGAATGCTTAATATCGTCGAGGGCTTCGACCAGACAGAAAATATGCGTTTTGTCGTTTAATTTAAAAGTCCTATTATTGCGCTTCCAATAATTAATTACTAATAATATCAAACTTATGAGCAAAACTTACAACATTGCTGTTCTGCCAGGTGATGGAACCGGCCCGGAAGTTGTCAGGGAAGGTAAGAAAGTCCTCGATGCTGCTGCCGCTAAATTCGGATTTAAACTTAATTATGAGGAGTTTGACTTTGGCGGAGACAGGTATATCAGAACTGGTGAAGTACTGCCGGATTCTGCATCGGAACAACTGAAAAAATTTGATTCTATCTTCCTGGGAGCAATAGGCCATCCGGATGTAAAACCCGGTATCCTGGAAAAGGGTATTCTGCTCAGGTTACGTTTTGAGCTGGATCAATACATTAATCTAAGGCCGGTAAAGCTTTATCCCGGAGTGCCGACTCCGTTGAAAGATAAAGGCCCGGAACATATCGATTACGTAGTTGTAAGGGAAAACTCAGGTGGAATTTACACGGGTGTGGGAGGAATAACCCAAAAAGGCACTCCACACGAAGTGGCCATTCAGAGTATGGTATATAACCGTATGCAGGTTGACCGGTGCCTCCGTTATGCTTTTGAATATACAAGAAAGAGAAATAAGAGAAATACTCTTGCTCTCTCGGGCAAAACAAACGTACTGACATATGTATTTGACCTGTGGGAAAGAGCATTCCATGAAGTAGGACAGGCTGAATATCCGGATATTAAAAGGGAATACTATCATGTAGATGCCACAACTATGTGGATGATCAAAAACCCGGAGTGGTTCGATGTTATAGTTACCGGAAACATGTTTGGTGATATTATTACCGATCTCGGCGCCATCACCCAGGGAGGAATGGGTATTGCAGCTGGCGGGAACATCAATCCCGAAGGAGTTTCAATGTTTGAACCCATTGGAGGATCTGCCCCAAAATATACAGGTAAAAATGTTATAAATCCTCTTGCTTCAGTAGCCTGCGGGGGAATGATGCTGGATCATCTTGGAGAGGAAAAAGCTGCCCTGGCTATCGAAAATGCGATCATGGATGTAACTGCAAATAAATTGAAGGACATGGGTGCCGGCCGGATGGGATATTCAACAACTGAAGTTGGTGACCTCGTGGCAGAAAGAGTATAGTATTATAAAAATATCATGCATTTTCTCCTGATATTATAATAAATACAGACTTTTTCATATCTTTGCATTTATATTTTTTTAAAATGATAACCGTAACAGCACATCATCATTTTCATTCTTGCTCTCAGGCGAGGAGATAGTGATATGTGCATATTAAGAATATCATAAACCCGTCTGAGCAGATCAGGCGGGTTTTTTCATTTCCCTGCAGGTTTGCTCAGACATATAATGAAAAATAATGAGTGAACTTAAAATTGCAATTCAGAAGAGTGGAAGACTGAGTGAAAACTCGAAAAAACTGATGGAAGAATGCGGGCTCAAATTCTCCAACGGTATCAGTGTGCTGAAAACCACTGCAAGAAATTTTCCCGTGGAGCTACTTTTCCTAAGGGACGATGATATTCCCCAGTATGTGGAACAACAGGTAGCTGATATCGGAATACTGGGTGAAAATATGGTACTTGAGAAGAACAAGGATGTGAGCATTATTGAGCAACTCGGATTTGCCCACTGCCGTCTGAGCCTGGCAATAAGAAAAGATGAGCATTATACAGGTCTGGACTTTTTCATGAACAAGAAGATAGCCACCAGCTACCCTAATATCCTGTCAGGTTTTCTCAATAAGAACGGCATAGAATCTGAGATTGAGGAGATCAGTGGCAGTGTTGAAATAGCTCCCGGAATAGGTCTGGCAGATGCGGTCTGCGATATAGTAAGCTCGGGCAGTACGCTGCTTACCAACGGACTGACAGAAGTTGAGACCATTATGAAAAGCCAGGCAGTAATAATAGGTAACAAGAGGCTCAGCCCTGGCAAAGAGGCCATATTAACCAGACTTCTTTTCAGGATAAGAGCAGTAAAGAGTGCAAGGGAAAATAAATATATCCTGCTTAATGCCCCCGAATCATCAATTTCGAAGATATGTGATATCCTGCCCGGAATGAAGAGCCCGACTATCCTGCCGCTTGCAGAAAAGGGATGGTGCAGCCTTCATTCAGTCGTAAAGGAAGATGAGTTCTGGGAAAGAATTGACCAGCTGAGAGAAGCCGGTGCACAGGGCATACTGGTAATTCCGATAGAGAAAATGATATTATAATGGAAACAATACTATACCCGGAAAGAGAAACCTGGAAAACTCATTGCAAACGACCATCGATAGAGAGCAAAGAGCTCGAAGAGACCGTTAAAGGTATTATCAGCTCTGTAAGAAAGGGTAAGGACAAGGCTGTCAGAGATTTCTCGCGGAAATTTGATGGCGTGCAGGCAGGTAACCTGAAAGTGACACCTGATAAGATAGCCGGATCAGCAGCAGAGATCCCTGAAAAGCTTAAAAATGCCATACATTTTGCGAAAAAGAATATTGAAAAATTCCATGCTTCCCAGATAATGACAGAACCGGCTGTTGAGACCTCAGGTGGTGTGAGATGCTGGAGAAAAAGTGTGGCAATCGAAAAAGTGGGTCTCTATATTCCGGGAAGCAGTGCACCACTCTTCTCAACAGTGCTGATGCTTGGCATACCTGCAAAGCTGGCCGGCTGCCGCGATATAATCATATGTACTCCTCCGGGAAGGGACGGGGAAATTAATCCTGTCATCCTGTATACTGCCGGTCAGATCGGGATAACCGAGATATACAAGGCTGGCGGGGCACAGGCCATTGCAGCCATGGCATATGGTACTGAGACGATCCCCGAAGTCTATAAGATATTCGGACCGGGTAACCAGTACGTGACAAAAGCAAAAGAGCTTGTGCAGCAGGAAGGCATCGCCATTGATATGCCCGCCGGTCCAAGTGAAGTACTGGTAATAGCAGATAAAGACGCCAATCCCGGTTTTGTCGCCGCTGACCTCCTATCCCAGGCTGAGCATGGAACAGACAGCCAGGTGATAATGCTGACCGATAATAAGGAAGTGATTGAAAAGGTGAAACCTGAGATTGAGAGGCAGCTGAGTGCGTTGCCAAGGAAAAATATTGCTGTAAAAGCTTTGGAAAACAGCAGGTTAATACTTTTGCACAATCTTAATGATTGCCTCGATTTTAGCAACATTTACGCTCCGGAGCACCTCATAATAAACACAACCGACGCAGCTGCCCTGGCAGAAAGGACAATTAATGCCGGATCTGTATTTATCGGGAAATACAGTTGCGAGAGTGCAGGTGATTATGCTTCCGGAACAAACCATACCCTGCCTACTAACGCTTATGCAAGGAATTACAGTGGAGTTTCCATTGACAGCTTCGTGAGGAAGATCACATTCCAGGATATAACAGCTGACGGGATTATAGGTCTTGGTCCGGATATTGAGATCATGGCAGAAGCTGAACAGCTGAATGGACATAAAAATGCAGTGAGTATCAGACTTAAAAGTATACAAGATGATAAATCTGAATGAATTGGTAAGAAAGAATGTAAAAAAGCTTACACCCTACTCCTGTGCCAGGGATGAATATCAGGGAAGTGAAGGTATTTTCCTCGATGCCAATGAAAATCCTTACGGAAACCTGAACCGATATCCCGATCCTTATCAGAAAGAGCTTAAAGCTGCCATCGCCGGATTTAAAGGATCAGTTGAGGAATCAATATTCCTGGGTAACGGAAGCGATGAAATAATAGATCTGTGTTTCCGGGTTTTCTGCAATCCCGGTAATGATAAGGCACTCACATTCACTCCCACCTACGGAATGTACGAAGTAGCGGCATCAGTTAATGATGTTGAAATGATAAAGGTTCCCCTTAACAGTTATTTTCAGATCGACCTGGAAAGGACCTTACCAAAGCTTACAGATAGATATCTGAAATTGATATTTATATGTTCACCGAATAATCCTACCGGTAACGCAATGAACTTCCCCGATGTGGAGCAAATTATAAGAACCTTCAACGGCATAGTGGTCATCGATGAAGCATATATCGATTTCAGTGAGAAGCCATCATTCAGAGAGCTGTCAGTTAAGTATCCTAATGTTATACTTATGCAGACCTTCAGCAAGGCTTTCGGACTGGCAGCGGTAAGAGTTGGAATGGCTTTTTCAAATCCGGACATAATAAAATACCTGAACAAGATAAAGCCTCCATATAATATAAGCACTGTTAATCAGCGTACGGCACTGAGTAAGCTTAAAAGAATTGAGGAATATAAGAACCAGGTCGGCAGGATAAGGAAAGAGAAGGCCAGGCTTCTTTCTGACCTTGAAAAGATACCTTATATATTGAAGGTATATCCTTCCGACGCAAATTTTCTCCTTGTGAAAGTAAAGAATGCCACTTACATTTACAACAAACTTCTGGGCAGTGGGATCATAGTAAGAAACCGTAGCTGTGTGGTTGATAACTGCCTGAGGATCACAGTAGGAACGAAGAATGAAAACGACAGGCTGATTAAGGCGCTTAAAACTATCCAGGCATGAAAAAGGTACTTTTTATTGACAGGGACGGCACAATAATTAATGAACCGGAAGATGAACAGGTTGACAGTTTTGAGAAGCTTGAATTTCTTCCGGGTGCTATATCGTGTCTGGCCAGAATAGCTCATGAGACAGATTTTGAGCTTGTTATGGTCACCAACCAGGATGGACTCGGGACAGATTCATTCCCTGAAAACACCTTCTGGCCGGTCCACAACAAGATGTTGCAGATACTTGCCGGGGAGGGTGTTGTATTCAATGAAATATTCATTGACAGGACCTTCCCGTCGCAGAACGCTCCTACCAGGAAACCAGGAACAGCCATGCTTGTCAGGTACCTGTCAAAAGGTATAGACCTGGACTCCTCTTACGTCATCGGAGACAGGCTTACAGATGTGGAACTGGCGAAAAATA
>CAYQBZ010000054.1:4226-4562 GCA_964415855.1 uncultured Rikenellaceae bacterium | reverse complement strand
GGATGCAAAGCTATTTATATCAGCAGTAAAACTATACCTGATGCCGAATTATGTGCTTCCGGCTGGAACGATATCCTGAAATACCTGAAACAGATACCCCGCACAGCAAGAGTTGGAAGGAAAACATCAGAGACAGATATCCTTGTAGAACTGAATCTCGACGGTTCCGGCAACAGTAATATAGCGACCGGGATCGGTTTTTTTGACCACATGCTCGGGCAGATTGCAAGGCATGCCGGTATAGATCTGACCATCAGGGCTCATGGTGACCTTGAAATTGATGAACACCATACGGTTGAAGATGTGGCAATAACTCTCGGGGATGCCATCCGGACA
>CAYQBZ010000054.1:241-4216 GCA_964415855.1 uncultured Rikenellaceae bacterium | reverse complement strand
GAACTAAAAAAGGAATTGAACGGTATAGTTTCGTTCTGCCAATGGACGATTGCCTTGCACAGGTCGCACTCGACTTTGGGGGAAGGAGCTGGCTGGTATGGGATGTGGAACTTAAAAGGGAAAAGATTGGAGAGATGCCCGCTGAACTGTTCTTCCACTTCTTTAAATCATTCAGCGATAATGCGAAATGTAATATAAACATAAAAGCAGAGGGAGACAATGAGCATCATAAGATTGAAGCAGTCTTCAAGGCTTTTGCCAGGGCTGTCGGACTCGCGGTAAAACGGACGGGAACTTTCAGCTTACCATCAACAAAAGGAAGCCTGTGATCGCAATAATTAAATATAATGCGGGGAACATTAAATCTGTTCAGAATGCACTGACCAGGCTGGGCAGTGAAAGCACCATTACCGATGATCCCGAAGTCCTGCAGAGGGCTGATAAAGTAATTTTTCCGGGAGTGGGAGAAGCAGGATCAGCAATGCATTACCTCAAAGAAAGAGGACTGGATAAGACGATCGTATCATTAAAACAACCGGTACTTGGCATTTGCCTTGGTCTACAGCTAATGTGCAGGCATTCGGAAGAAAGAGACACCTTATGTCTTGGTATTTTCGGTTCGGAGGTAAGGTACTTCCCGCCGGGGGACAAGATTCCTCACATGGGCTGGAATAACTTCCTGGCACTGGAAGGCGAACTTTTTACCGGAATAACAACTGATGACGATGTCTATTATGTTCATAGCTACTATGCTGACATTTCATCTTCCACCACGGCTACATGTCATTATATTATACCATTCAGCGCTTCCATGAGCCGGGCAAATTTTCATGCTACACAGTTTCACCCGGAGAAATCGGCAGGGATCGGAGAGAAAATACTTCAAAACTTCCTGAACCTATGAGAATAATTGTGGCAATGGATATAATAGGCGGAAAATGTGTGCGCCTGACCCGGGGAGACTTCACAACAAAAAAGATATATAATGAAGATCCTATGGATGTCGCCAGGCAGATGGAGGATAACGGCTTGACCTACCTTCACATAGTTGACCTGGATGGTGCAAGGAATAAGAAGCTGGAAAATATAGGAGTGCTTGAGAAAATTGCTGCCAGGACAGGTCTCAGGATCGATTACGGAGGTGGAATAAGGTCATCAGATAACCTGCAGAAGGTAATTGATGCTGGAGCCTGTCAGGTCACACCCGGGACCATAGCAGTAAATGATCCGGAGCTTTTCATTGAAATGCTCAATAAGTTTGGTCCGGATACAATAATCCTCGGAGCTGATTATATTGACAGGAAGATCTCAGTAAGTGGCTGGGCAGAAAAGTCTGATATTGATGTCATTAGCTTTATATCAGACTACCTGGCAAAGGGAGTTAAGTACACTGTATGCACTGATATTGGCAAAGACGGGATGCTGACGGGGCCCTCTACCCTCATGTATAAAGAAATATTGGAGCAACTGGCAGTAAAGCTCATAGCAAGCGGCGGGATCTCGTCCATTAAAGATATCGAAGACCTGAGGAATGCAGGCTGTGAGGGAGCAATTATCGGGAAAGCTGTCTATGAGGGCAGGCTAACATTGAAAGAATTAGGAAAGTTATGCTGAAAAAGAGAATTATTCCGTGCCTCGACATAAAAGAAGGCCGGACTGTAAAGGGCATCAATTTCATAAACATTATTGATGCCGGTGATCCGGTGGAACTTGCTGGGATCTATGCGGAACAGGGGGCGGATGAACTGGTCTTCCTAGACATTACTGCAACTGTGGAAAAGAGGAAGGCCCTGGCCGGGCTGGTTGAGAGGATAGCTGCTGAGATAAATATACCATTTACCGTAGGCGGAGGAATAAATACCGTGGAGGATGTTGCTGTGCTTGTTAAAGCCGGCGCCGATAAGGTAACTGTTAACTCATCAGCTGTCAGAAGGCCGGGATTGATCTCGGAGATAGCAGGGCAGTTCGGATCTCAGTGCGTTGTTGTTGCGATAGATACAAAGCTGGTCGAAGATGAATGGATTGTATTTGTTGATGGCGGGCGTACCCCAACAACACTGAAGACTAAAAGCTGGGCCCGTGAAGCAGAGAAACTCGGAGCAGGTGAAATACTCCTCACGTCAATGAATACAGACGGAACAAAATCTGGATTCTCCATCGGGATAACATCTGAGGTCAGCAGCCTGGTGAACATTCCGGTTATTGCATCAGGAGGGGCCGGATCAGTGGAACACTTCAGGGAGGTCTTTAAAAATACAACATGCAGTGCGGCACTCGCAGCAAGCATTTTTCACTTCGGTGAGATAGATATCAGGGATCTTAAGAAGTATTTGTTAAAGGAAGAAATTAATGTAAGGCTATGAATATGAAAGTAGATTTTACAAAAGGAAACGGCCTGGTACCGGTTGTCATCCAGGATCATATCACCCTTCAGGTGCTGATGGTAGGGTACATGAATGATGTGGCTTATGAGAAAACCGTAAAAGAGAAAACCGTGACATTCTTTAGCCGGAGCAAACACCGCCTGTGGACAAAAGGTGAGACATCAGGGAATTTTCTATATGTTGAGGAAGTACTCAGCGATTGTGATAATGACGCAATACTAATAAAAGTGCGGCCGGCCGGACCTGTATGCCATACGGGCAGTAAATCGTGCTTTGGAGATGAAGCTGCGAGGGGATTTATATATAACCTGGAAACAGTTATAAATCAGCGTATTGACGACAATATAAGTGATTCCTATACTAACAAGATTTACAGGAAGGGGATAAATAAGATCGCCCAGAAAGTAGGGGAAGAAGCCGTCGAACTGGTTATTGAAGCCAAGGACAATAACATCGATCTTTTTAAGAATGAGGCAGCCGACCTTTTATATCATTTGCTCGTCCTGCTGAAAGCCAAAGATGTCAGGCTGGAAGATGTGGAGGCTGTTTTAAAAGAAAGACATAAATAGACTGATACAGAATGAATACTTTTTATGCCTTTTTACTTGTTTTTATAAAAAATAGATTACTTTTGTAAACCAATAAGCGGAACAAATGAATATTGTTTACAGGTATTTTGTCTCTTTTTTTTACTTCTATTTTTATTTTAAAAACAGATAAGGGGATTATTGTATACAAATAATATTAATTATATGAAAACAAGGGTCCCCAAAAGGGGCCCTTGCTTCATTAATAATAATGAATAATGAAGATAGCGATACAGGGAGAGGCAGGATGTTTCCACGAAGTAGCTGCGCGCCAGTACTTCAAATACGATGATTTTGAAATTGTACCTTGTTCGACATTCGATCTCACTTTAAGCACTCTGAAAAGCGGAGAAGCCGATTTTGCAATAATGGCCATTGAGAATGCCCGGTCGGGTAGTATCCTATACAACTATACCCTTATCAGGGAATCGGGTATGAAGATACTGGGTGAACATAACCTCAGGATCCGCCAGAACCTGATGGCAATGCACGGTCAGCAGATTATCGATCTCCGGGAGATAAGGTCCCATCCGATTGCCCTGGCCCAGTGCATGACATTCCTGAACCAGTTTCCCGGAGTAACGCTTATTGAAAGTGACGATACTGCAGGAAGTGCAAGAATTATAAGCGAAAAGCAGCTGATAGGTGTTGGAGCGATAGCGCCGGCACATGCGGCAGATATTTACGGACTCGATATACTCGCATCAGGAATTGAGACATATAAACAAAATTACACACGTTTTCTTATTGTAGGAAGTGAAGTCCAGGGTAACAGGAAAGGGAATAAGGTCTCAATCTGTTTCTCCACCGGACATAAGCCAGGGTCCCTGGCAACCGTTCTGGTAAAGCTTGCCGAGCTGGATATCAACCTGTCAAAAATACAGTCGGTACCACGGCTGAACGGCGAATGGGAATATATGTTCTACCTCGACCTTGAACTGAACAAGAATACTAACTCCGAGATAATAAAACGAGTATTAAGCAGGTACACCAGTAACCTGGAA
>CAYQBZ010000054.1:0-231 GCA_964415855.1 uncultured Rikenellaceae bacterium | reverse complement strand
AGTACTTGGCGTCTATATAAAAGGAGACATGCTTTATGAAAGTTAAACCTGCAGACCGTACAGGGAATGTACAGGAGTACTATTTTTCCCGGAAACTGGCCCAGATTGATAAGATGCGCCGGGAAGGAGCCGATATAATCAATCTTGGGATCGGTAGTCCCGACCAGCCTCCTTCTGAAAACACTGTTGACAGGCTTGTAAAAGAGGCAAGAGAGCCTGGTCATCACGGTT
>CAYQBZ010000053.1:0-12535 GCA_964415855.1 uncultured Rikenellaceae bacterium | reverse complement strand
GTACAGACAGATGGTGGGGCTATGTTCATAGCAGGAATGACAGGTGTGACCGAACCTCCGGTTAATGACCTTTGGACCATCCCGGGAGAAGAGGAACTTCTCAGCGAATGGATCAGGGAGGATACCGGAATATTCAACAGCTGCGATCCTACAATCAGTTATCTCCAGTATCAAATCGAGGATTTCTTAAAGGCTCTTGGAAATAATAAAGAACCATCGGTAACAGGTGAGGATGGTCGCAGAACGGTGGAACTATTCACATCAATCTATCGTTCAACACGCGATAACGCCCCTGTTAGATTTCCTCTTAAACCTGAACCGGGATTCGATGGAAGGAAGTAGGCTAAAAGTGAATGGCGTACGATATACGATGTACGGCACTTAATATAAGCAACCTGAAACAATAAGAATAAAAAAACTTTATCATGTCTGCATTATACATCCTTTTTATAGTCCTGGTAGGTGTTTCAATGTTGTTAATTATGGTTCTGAGGTTCAAACTCAGTGCATTTATTTCGTTACTTATAACATCAATGGTTGTCGGGATGCTGGCCGGCATGCCACTTTCGAAGATATCGGAAAGTATTCAGCAGGGAATGGGAGGAACCCTGGGTTTCGTTGCTACTGTTGTCGGACTGGGTGCAATTTTCGGTCAGATGCTGGAAAGCTCTGGTGGCGCAAAATCACTGGCCCACAATCTCCTGAAAAAGTTCGGTAACAAACGTGCAACATGGGCGCTTATGCTGACCGGGTTTATTGTTGGTATCCCTGTTTTCCTCGATGTAGGTCTGATTATACTTATCCCAATCGTTTATGCATTGACAAGGGATACAAAATATTCGATTCTTTACTATGCCATACCTCTGCTGGCAGGTCTTGCAGTGACACATGCAATGGTTCCGCCCACTCCCGGACCGATGGCGGTGTCGGAAATTCTGAATGTGGATATGGGATGGGTCATTTTGTTTGGTTTAATAATAGGTTTTCCCACCGTTATAATTGCAGGACCAGTTTTCGGACGGTTCATTTCAAAAAGGATATATATTGCTGCTCCACCGGAAATTACCGAGACAGGCGATGAATCTGACAGTTCCTCCCGGGCGCTGCCATCATTCTGGATAATTGCGCTGATAATATCCACACCGCTGTTATTGATCCTCATGAGCACTTTTGTCGGTGTTGGGATAAAAAGTGGTGCACTCGAACAGAATATGGCAACTGAAATTGCAGCTTTCATCGGTCATCCGTTCTCGGCACTCATTATCGCAACCTTGCTCTCAATTATCTTATGTCTGAAACAGAATATACCAAGGCAGAAGATTCTTGACTTAAGTACCAGAGCTCTTGGTCCTGCAGGTATCATAATCCTGGTTACCGGAGCAGGAGGTGTACTAAAACAGATTCTAGTTGACAGCGGCATAGGAACCATACTGGCTGAATCAATAGCAGAATCGTCAATCCCTCTTATCCTTCTCGCATGGACACTGTCAGCTGTTGTCCGTGTTACCCAGGGATCTGCTACTGTTGCCATGATAACCGCTGCCGGAATTATGGCACCGATATTACATGTTTTTAACCTGAATCAACCCAACGTCGCTTTGATTGTGATAGCAATCGCATCAGGAGCAACAGTTCTTTCACATGTCAACGACAGTGGGTTCTGGATAGTAAGTAAATATATTGGAATGAATGAAAAGCAGACATTGCAATCGTGGACAATAATGGAAACGATAATTGCTTTATGTGGCCTTGTTTTTGCACTTTTATTAAGCCTCTTTGTCTGAATAAACCCATTAAATAAAAATCTTGTAATTTTGACCTTTGGAAGGGTTGGTCATAATTCTGATAACCTGCTGGAATGAGGAGAATACTATTATTCTTATCGGTATTTTTAGGCGTCAATACCCTTTTAGCACAGGAAGGAGCCCCGCTTCTTACACACTTTCGTGAGAGCCGCGACATAGAGAACCAGAACTGGGCAATCTGTCAGGATGTAAATCATGTCATGCTCTTTGCCAACAGGAAGGGTATACTTACCTTCGACGGTCAGGAATGGCGGTCTGTAAGGATACCGGTAATGCCGTTTTCGATGAGAGTTAATCCACGTGACGGGAAGATCTATATTGGAGGAGACAACAGCTACGGGATCCTCGAAAAAGATACAAGGGGATCCTATAAATATATATCCCTGGCAGAAGATGCAGACGGCACAGGTGTAATAACCAGAATAATTTTTAAAGACTCTCTTGTATGGTTCTACAGCGATCAGACAATAAGCAGGTACAACACAGAAAGAGGTACTCTTGAACTGCGACTTACTTCCGGGGTTGATAATCCGTTTACCGGTATGCTGGTTAATTCTTCCAATACATTCATTAATGTGATGGATAAAGGCCTTTACAGACTCGACAGCGATACGCTTTTTCCCATAGTCACAGGTTATCTGACAGAAAAAACCACGATATTGTTTTCCCTTCCTTACAAAAAGAACCTGGTCCTTGTTGGTCTTAGCAGTGGAAATATTTCATTGTTCGATGGTATTAAATACTACGAATACAAGATTAACGATGATGGTTATCTCAGGGATAATATATTGTCTGAGGGTATTGTGTTGAACGACAGCCTGTATGCATTCTCAACACTCGAAGGGGGAGCCCTCGTGGTAAACAGATCCGACGGAAAGATAAGATATACAATAAATAACCAGAACGAATTACCCGACGATGAGGTATTTGCCCTTGGCTGTGATAACAGTGAAGGGCTGTGGCTTTCACACCAGTATGGCCTGACAAGGGCTGATCTAAGCCTTCCTGTAGGTAACTTCAGCATATATCCCGGTCTGAATGGCAATCTCACAAATTCCACCTGGCACAATAATGAACTATATGTTTCCACCAGCGAAGGAGTTTTTTATCTCTCAGAGGTTAAGAACTACTCTGAAGTTCAGGTACTTATTAAAAAGGAAGCAGCAAGAACGGAGCCTAAGGTTACGGAAAGCCCTGATGTTTCCCAGCAACAAGGGGAACGTAAGAATATCCTTTCAAGAATATTTGGAAGGATAATATCAAAAGACAAGGAATCACCTATCGGATCCCGGCCGGTCACTGATACGTCCTTACATTCTGCCCCAGCAACTCCACAGTATGAAAGAAAGACAGTAAACAAGCTTAAATCAATTAATTATGTGTTCAGAAAGGTTGACGGCCTGAATGAAAAATGCCGTCAGCTGGTTTCAACTGGAAATGGAATCCTTGCAGCAACCAACCGTGGACTTTTTGTTATTAATGACCATAAGGCAGCTGTTATTGCTGATAACCATTATATTAATTCTATAAGTTGGCAACCTACTGATAATGAATATTATATAGCAGCCGGAGACGGATATTTCTCGGTCAGATATCAGGAAGGAGACTGGATACGGAAAGTGTTGGATCCCGGGTTTAAGGATCCTGTATATTCAATTATTAATACGGGTAAAAATACGATATGGCTTGGAGTGGATGATAAAGCCTGCAGGGCTGTAATTGGTGAAAGCTCTGCTGATATTAAATATACGGAAGTAAGAATTGAAAATGATTATCCCCAGAGATATATACTCTCCTGTGTGAACGATTCAGTATTCCTGTTTTCTGAATCTGCTGTATATTATTATGATGTTTCATTGGAAGGATTCGTAGCCAGGGAATCTGATACAGTCGCACCTGGTGCCATAACAAGATACCTTTACCCACGTTCAAACATGCCCTGGGCAAACCATGGTGATGAGTGGCTCTACCTTGACCATATTGATGACAACATTGAAAAGGAGATGGCGCTGCTTAAGATTTTCAACGATGTGATTTCAATAAGTGGAGAAGATGATATTCTTTGGGTAATTGACGGGGAGAACAGGTTGTTCAGATTCGATATGAATAAACCGTCGAAGATTAATCCTGCCAACGATGTCCTGGTAAAAAGTATTTATGATGAACATGGTACCACATTCAATCTTACGCATATAGTGTTTGACAGGGGAAATAATATTGTAAATTTTGATATTGTTGCCCCCGGATACCTTAAACAGAATACTACAAGGTACCAGTATAAAATCAGTAAGCTGATGCCTGACTGGTCGCCATGGTCGTCGCTTACTACTTATAATATCCTGGTACCGGCCGCCGGTGATTATACTTTGCAGGTACGCGCAAAAGATATGTGGGGTAACATAGGTG
Source organism: uncultured Rikenellaceae bacterium (assembly GCA_964415855.1). Classification (GTDB taxonomy): domain Bacteria; phylum Bacteroidota; class Bacteroidia; order Bacteroidales; family VadinHA17; genus LD21. The sequence goes on along the minus strand of CAYQBZ010000053.1, from coordinate 8,324 downwards.
AACCGGTTTCAGTCAGTTTCACAATTAAAGCACCTTTTACACAAACAACTGTATTCTATGTACTTATTGTAACTATTATCCTGTTTCTCCTAATACTATTCATTCGCTTCAGGGAAAAACAGCTTCAAAGGAAAAACAAGATACTGGAAGAGAAAGTGAAAGAGCGGACAGCAGAAATTGCAGCGCAGAAAGAAGAGATTACTTCAAGTATTGAATATGCAAGCAGGATACAGATGGCAATGCTGCCGATGGAAGACCATTTCAAGACTTTTTTCTCCGATTACTTCATAATTTTTAAGCCACGCGATATTGTCAGCGGTGATTTTTACTGGATAGGAGAGGGAAGGAAAAATATCTTCTTTACTGTTGCCGACTGTACAGGTCACGGTGTGCCCGGTGCCTTTATGAGCACCCTGGGTATTTCAACCCTTAATGAGATAATTGCCAATAATGATGATCTGCATGCAAATACAATTCTGAACATTTTAACTGAAAAGATACAGACCTCCCTTCACCAGACAGGTAAGGAAGGAGAAGCTGCAGATGGAATGGATCTGGCGTTCTGTGTCCTTAGTAAGAACAAGAAGAATCTGCAGTATTCCGGAGCCTATAATCCGCTATTCCACTTCCGCGGGGATGAATTTAATGAATATAAGGCCGACAGGATGCCGATTGGTATCTATTATGGTAAATCCGGGTCATTTTCAAATTATGACATCAAAGTAAATAGAGGCGATGTAATTTATATCTTCTCCGATGGTATGAGCGATCAGTTCGGCGGACCTGACGGATCGAAATACAAGAAGTCGAATCTGAAAAAATTACTCTCTGACATCCATAATAAAACAATGGCAGAACAGCAAATTCTGATTGAAAGTGCATTCGAGATATGGAAAGGATCAGCAGAACAGGTTGATGATATTACATTGATCGGTGTCAGGATATGATAATAATCCGGGAACCATTTGATTATCATCGTTGTCCCATTCACCTTTCGCCTTGCGTCGTTCTCTGCTGGCGCCGTCCCGATAGCCATCGCGACCACGTCGGCGACACCCGGCACATCTCCTTGAAATAAATAATTATCTTTGGTCTCTAAATTAACAAAAATGAAGATAAAATTCATTGGTGCAGCCAGGGAGGTCACTGGCAGTAAACATCTTCTTACGACAGATTCCGGAAAAATGTTACTCCTTGATTGTGGTATGTTTCAGGGGAAGGGACTTGAAACTGACAGCATGAACAGGGAACTTGGTTTTGACCCCTCCGTGGTTGATCATATTATCCTTACACATGCCCATATTGATCACTCCGGACTGATCCCATATATGTACAAGATGGGTTTCAGGGGATCTGTGATATGCACCAGTGCAACGCGCGACCTGTGTGCAATAATGCTTTCCGATTCCGGTTTCATTCAGGAGCACGATACTCATACGTTCAACAAGCGAAGGGCTAAGAAAGGACTGCCCCTTGTTACACCGATATATACACAGCAGGATGCTGCCGCCTGCATGAGCCTCTTCATAGGTATCCCTTATAATATGAAATTCAGAATAGATGATAATATCAAAGTCAGGTTTACAAACACGGGTCATATGCTTGGCAGCGGAGTCGCTAACATTCAGGTAATTGAAAACGGAACTATCAAGAGAATCGCTTATACCGGTGACATAGGAAGGCCATCTAATCATATACTTGCTCCTCCTGTTCCTTTTCCGCAGACAGACATCCTGATCACGGAATCGACCTATGGCGACAGGTTGCATAAGGATAAACTGGGAGCTGAGGATGAACTACTCGACGTATTGATACAAACATGTGTAAACAAGGGTGGAAAACTCATCATACCGGCTTTTAGCGTAGGCAGAACCCAGGAAATTGTCTATTCCCTGGATAAATTTTTTAATCGGGGCAGGTTGCCCAAAATTGATATTTTTGTCGACAGTCCGCTTTCTGTTAACGCAACGTCTGTTTTCAGGATGCACCCCGAATGCTTTAACCGCGAAATTCTGGATGCAATGGAAACAGATCCTGATCCGTTTGGATTTAATACCCTGTTTTATGTTACCAGGCAGGAAGATTCCAAAAAGCTAAATGATCATAAAAAGCCTTGTGTAATCATCTCTGCATCAGGTATGATGGAAGCCGGACGGGTAAAACACCATCTGGCCAATAATATATCAGATCCCAGGAATACTGTACTTGCAGTAGGTTATTGTGCACCGGCAACTCTGGGAGCAAGGTTGCTCCGTGGTGAAAAAGAGGTCTCAATACATGGAAACATTTATAAGGTGAATGCAGAAATCAGGAAGATAGATTCTTACAGCGGTCATGGAGATTATAAGGAAATGATCGGTTTCCTCGGGTGCCAGGATAAAACTGCTATTGAAAAAAACTTTATAGTCCATGGCGAGTACGAGACACAGAGGAAATATTCTTCCTGCCTGGCAGATGAAGGATTTAAAAATATTGAAATACCTGCTAGGGGTATGGAGTACCAGCTTTGATGCCCTGCATTTATGAGCACCTGATGGCGTAAAGCCTTAAGTATAAGTATTTAATATATTTCGCGATTGTGTTTTTATGTTTACAGTAATTATATTAATGTCTGCCGGTATCTTCACTGGTTATCTGTTGAGAAACAAGGAATTTCTTGCCAGGCATATCGGGATCATTATAACCTGGTTGATATATATGCTTTTATTCCTTCTCGGTATCTCGGTGGGAACAAACAATGACATTATTAGTAACCTGGATGAGATAGGCCTTGATGCCATGCTGATAACGGCAGGGGCATTAAGCGGTAGTGTTATTGCTGCGTGGATAACATACAGGTTTTTCTTCAGAAAATATGAGGAGTAGTCTTATCATAGTTAGCTTTTTTGTGCTTGGCATAATAACCGGTCTGTTTCTGATTATCCCGGAGTTCCTTGATGTCAGCCGGCTGAGCAGTGCGGTCCTCTATGGCCTTATGTTTTTTGTGGGAGTGAGCATTGGAATGGACAGGAGAGGATGGAAGGTACTCAGAAATGTTAAATACCGTGTTATCCTGGTTCCTTTATCGGTGGTAGCCGGAACTTTCGCCGGTGTAGGTCTGATATCACTGAGCATTAAAGGGCTTAGCCTCAGAGACTCTTTGGCTGTTGGCTCAGGATTTGGCTATTACAGTCTGTCTAGCATTTTTATTAGCAAACTGGCAGGAAATGTTTTAGGAGTTGTAGCATTACTCTCCAATATTATGCGTGAAGTGCTCACCCTACTTATGACTCCCCTGCTGGTGAAATATTTTGGGAAGCTGGCACCTGTTGCAGCAGGCGGGGCAACCGCCATGGATACAACACTTCCTGTAATTGTAAAATTCTCCGGTGCGGATTATGGAATGATTGCAGTGTTCAGTGGCTATGTACTTACTGTTGCTGTTCCATTTCTGGTAACATATATACTGAAATATTTCTAGGGAAAGGTAGTTTAATGATACGCCCGGCGTTTCTCCCTGGTTAATATGTCACATGTTTTTTCAGTTCATCCCTTATTATCTTCCAGTCAGGCGACAGTCGGGACAAAAGTTGATAGTATCCCGCGCTGTGATCATGATGTTTCAGATGGCATAATTCGTGCAGAATTACATATTCAATGTATTTGTCGGAGAGTTTTATCAGCTCTGTGCTTAAGGTTATTATGCCTTTGGCAGAACAGCTGCCCCAGCGTCTTTTCATTGTACGAATGATGAGACCGGTCGGGTTGAAGTGCTGGGAATCAAACCGGATCATTACATTACTGAATATTTCCGGGATGGAGATCATCGCCTCCTTTTTCAAACCCTTGTAAAGCAGTCTCCTGGCAGCTGCTTGATGCTAAGGATCAGACAGGCCGATCTCAATCCTCTCACTGCTGAAAAGTACATACGGTTTCGGCGATTTTTCAACTTCCAGGATAAGTTTCCGGCCCCGGAAGAGATGCATCTCACCATTGACATAATACTGACCATGCCTCAGGTGTTGTGTGTTTATGTAATTATCCCTGTGCTTTGTTATCCATCCTGCTTTTTGCTGTACTAACCTGTTAATTGTCTTTCTGGAGGTCAGGTATGGTACCTTGACGACTACTGAAGAATCTGGAAGTACCGTTATGCCCAGGGTCCTCCGACCTGAATAGATAACCTTGTATTCAATATTGTGGAGAGTGTTCCTGTACCGGCCTTCTGACATAATATCGGATCAGAGTTTGGAAAATTATTAAGCTGGATATTATTATGTAAATATAGTTATAGATTTTTATTGTGGAGCAGAAAATTGGCTTTGTAGGAAGTGTATACTTTTCGTGCCTTGCATCGTGTAATTTAATCATTTAATGCACAACTTTAACCCTGTCAGTCATATTATGTTCCGCAACATTTGTTAAAAAAAGCTAAAAAAATGTTAGTCAGGAATATTTACCTCTCCCTTCTTGTCTATATTGCATGAACTTTAATTATAATAGTTACCTCTACTGATTATTTTTAGTTAGAAAAATGTCTTTCTTATAGAGCCACATTTTTTATAGATACAAGCCAGCAAGTTAGTTAGTTAGTTAGGATCAGGGGGTAATGCTTACGGGCATCAGTATGATCTGTTGCCCGTTTCTTTTTTAGTTAATTTACCCTGCAATCAATCACTCTTCATCCTACCCGGTCCTCAGGATGATTAACGTTATTTCCGGGGGCATCCAAATCCTGAAAGGAATAGCCATGACGCCGAGGCCCCGGTTTACATACTGATATTGTTCTCCTTCGGAAAACAAACCTCCCCAGTGAGGATAGAAATATTTCGAAGGACTCCATTTGAACTTTTTTGTATATATGCCCATCTGCATGCCGTGAGTATGACCTGAAAGGGTCAGGTCAATATCGGTTTTTCCCTGTACTTTAAGTGCCCAGTGATTCGGATCGTGGGTCAGCAGTATCTTCAGATCAGCACTATCGATACCTGACATGGCTTTATCAAGATCTCCATGGATTATATCAGGGTGTCTTCCCATTGTAATAACGCCGATAAGTGCAACTCTCGATTGGCCAATCTTTACTATTGTATGTTCATCATTGAGAACCTGATATCCCGAAGCCCGTATAAGTCTGTTCATTATCAGTACATTGTTCTCCAGGTCTGCCCCTGTGAAGAATGGATGATAGGTGCCGAAGTCGTGGTTACCCATCACTGCGAAATTTCCATACCTGCTCCTGGCCTTTGACAGAATAGTGTCATAACTGTCAAATTCCCTCCAGCCATAGCTGATAAAATCACCCGTATTCAATATCAGGTCAGGTTTCAGACTGTTGACTTCCTCCATGGCGCTTTCCAGAATGTGGCTATGATGATAAAATCCTGACATATGCAGATCCGATAGCTGCACAATCTTAAGCCCGTCAAGCTCTTTACTTAAATTTTTGATCTTAATCGTTACTCTTTCAGTCCTGAAATTAAACCTGCCATAGAGGGTCCCGGTGCCTGTTATAATAAGTATCAGGGCCATTATTATCAGCCCTGAATTTGTTAACCATCTCTTGTGTCCTCCCCCGGATCTGAGACTTATGAGTTTACCTGAGAAATGCAGAATTATAAGTATGATCCTCGGAGCAAGCACAGCGCAGATCATTCCTGTAAGGTTCATTAGAAGCCATATGTGCCTCGGATTGTCATAAAAGCTGTCGTATGTGACAATCTCTATATAGAGGATCCAGAACCAAATACTGAGAATAGTGTTGATTATAAGGGATATGAAGTACTTTATCCGCGATGTGTTATAAAAATGCTGGCGTAATACAGCCGGAGTAAGGACTTCTGTTATTACAAGGAAGATAAGTAAGACCATGATATTGTATTTATTGTAAATGTACTTAATTAATATTTATGTTGATTCTTCTTACCTTCGTATCAAATTATTACAGCAGTTATGACTGAAGTTGAGTTTTTTGATCCTCTCTTTGAGCCTGATACTTCGTTGACCTACTCCGTTATAGCAGCAACATACAGGAATAAATGGATTTTCGTTCGTCATCACGATCGTTCGACGCTGGAAATACCAGGTGGACATATTGAAAAAGGGGAGACCTCGTATGAAGCTGCCCGCAGGGAATTAATGGAAGAAACTGGTGCATTAAGGTTTGACCTGAATTGTGTGGCAACATATTCTGTTAGGAAGGAGGGAAAAACAGGATATGGGAGGTTATATATTGCAGAGATATCTGAGATAGGTGTAATTCCTGATATATCGGAAATTGCTGAGATTGTTTTAATTGACCATCTTCCGGATAACCTTACACACCCTGACATTCAACCCCAGCTTTTTAGTAAGGTTATTGAATATCAAAGATTGAAAATACAGGATGACTGAGGCACGATTTTATTTTAACTTGACATACTTTTCAATATAGTAGCTTCTCTGATCAGGTACGCCATTGTCATCAACCGGGAAGGTATGAATCAGGGTATCATTTCTGAACTTCAAGAGCATTTTATTCTTCTGCCCTTCATAATCCTCGCTGAAATGATACATAATGTCTTCTTCGTACATGTTCCCTTTGAGTGTGTAGGTCCCTGTACCAAACCTGTAGGTAACTGTTGTGTCAACCATGTATTTTCCAACAAAAGTAAAATACTTTTCAGACCACATCTTGATCTGGTAAATAGAATAACGATCGGAAAAATAATTAGTCACTTTCCCTTTCTCGATCCTTTGCATCTGAACCATCTGCCATGCTCCCTGGATAAATTTGTTTTCCTGCCTGGCACAACTTCCGATTAACAGCGAAATAATCATAATAAAAAAAATGATCTTTTTCATAATAAAAAGGTTTAGTAATTCATTTTTCGTGAGTTAGTTATTTGTTTATCAAAGTTATGACAATTAAGGATCAATGTCAATGTTTTATGACAATATAGTGGCCAGTAAGCTGCTTTATGTCTTTCTTTGAAGATAGTGGTGTAAATTATTCTGATTTTACCTTTGTTAATATTGAATACAGATTCATATTTTTACGTAATATTATAATGTTAAATAAATAACAATAAATCATATATATCATATTAACTCTTTGATTTGAAGTTTTTTTTTATATTTGTGAGGAAAATTTGAAAATAGATTAACAGATGACCAAACTACCTGGAAAAACCGTTGAAAGGCTCAGTGAATACAGAAGGACCCTTCTGGAATGCCTTAATGAAAACAGGAATTTCATCTTTTCTCATGATCTCGCTGCCCGACTTCATATAACAGCCGTTCAGGTCAGAAGAGATCTTATGCTTATAGGTTATTCCAGCGTACTCAGAAAAGGATATGACGTCAGGGAGCTAAAAGATACCATTGGAAAGATCATTGATTCTGAGGAAAGTATGAACGTTGCAATAATTGGTATTGGTAATCTGGGTAGAGCAGTTGCCGGTTACTTCAAGGGGAAACGTTCAAAGCTTAACCTGGTGGCATCTTTCGACACCGATCCCAATAAAATCGGCAAATCGATTTCAGGGGTTAAGTGCTATGCATACAGCGAAATTGAACGACAGATTAAAGAACTTGATATCCAGATAGTGATCCTGACCGTTCCGGCGGAATATGCAAAGGTTATTGCCGCAGAGGTTGTATTATACGGTATAAAAGGTATACTGAATTATACAACAGTATCACTCAATGTTCCACCCGGCATCTATCTTGAAGAGTATGATATGATTACCTCCATAGAAAAGGTCGCATACTTTGTTAAGGAAAACAGCTACTAAAAACGCTTACTGCCGGCCGGTAAAAATCCCCGGTACCACCTGGTTCCCGGGAATTTTGCGATATCCTTCCCTGTTAGTGACAATGATCATATTCTCCTGGTGTGATAATATCTATCTTTGCTGATATAACAAATATTTTTCTTCATGAGATTCACTCCTGAAAAGCTCAGCATGCCTGATCGCCGGATGAAGCCGTTCATTGATCCGGATGAGATATGGGACCTGTTAAACAAAACAGGATCAGACAGGATCAGAGTAAGGGATATTATCTCAAAATCGCTGGATAAACAGAGGTTGACAATGAAGGAAACAGCTGTTCTTATAAAGGCAGCCGGTACCGGGTTGGACGATGAGCTGAGGGCCGGGGCTCATGAGCTGAAAGAAAGGATATATGGGAACAGGATAGTACTTTTTGCACCTCTCTATATCGGCAACAGATGTACCAACAATTGCAGATACTGCGGCTTCAGGATATCTAATAAAGCTGCCATCAGAAAAACCCTGACTGATGATGAGATAGTTAAAGAAGTAGAGGCACTTGAAGATAACGGACAGAAAAGGCTGATACTG
>CAYQBZ010000052.1:254-12578 GCA_964415855.1 uncultured Rikenellaceae bacterium | reverse complement strand
CTGGGAACAGCTCTTGCCCTGGGTATTGCATTGCCAATGGCAAAAAGCTATTCATACTCATCTCCTGTCTTGCTGGCGTTTGTTTTTATGTTGATAGCGTTGGCAGCCTTCATAATATACACTTTTATGGATAGGAAGCTTGATGCATCAATTGCTCAGAGTAACGCTGGCAATGCACCGGAAGAAGCTTTTGAACTTAAGGATATATTCTTCATAATTAAGAACAATGGATTCTGGTATATTGCCATACTATGTGTTCTGTTTTATTCAGCTGTTTTTCCATTCCTGTTTTATGCAACCGACCTGATGATCAATAAATATCATGTTAATCCTAATCTAGCAGGGTCTATTCCGGCATTACTTCCCTTTGGGACAATATTCCTTACACCATTATTCGGAACTGTATATGACCAGAAGGGAAAAGGTGCGACCATCATGATTATTGGTTCGGTAATTCTTATCCTCGTACACGGCATCCTTACCATCCCGTTTTTAAGTGCATGGTGGCTTGCAGCAGCTATGGTTATTATTCTGGGAATAGGTTTCTCTCTGGTTCCTGCCGCTATGTGGCCTTCTGTTCCTAAAATTATTCCTGAGAAACAGCTCGGAACAGCTTATGCAGTAATTTTCTGGATTCAGAATATAGGATTATGGGCTGTCCCACTCTTGCTGGGAGTAATATTGAACATGACAAATCCTGAAGTAACACCAAATAAAGTTGCCGTTAAAGACGCCGTTGCCGCAGCCTACAGTCAGGTACTATCAGATAATATGTATAATCTATCCGGAAAAGAAATATCACAGCTGGCTGAAAAAGCAAGCAGTCGTACAATAGACTCTCTTGTACAAAATACGACATATGAAGCTGTCTCTTTAGCTCCGGATGCTATGGCAAGTCTGAAAAACAATATTGCTGCAGGCACTACTGGCGCTTTAACGGGGATAAGGCTGGCTGATGATAAGGAGAATTTTTATAAGCGTATAGAAATCAGAACATCAGAGGCGATCTATCCCATCATCGAAAAGACAAAGTTGAATCTGAGATATAATTATTTCTTCGACCTGGTTATTTTCACCTCCCTTGGTATCCTTTCCCTGATATTTGCTTTCCTGCTTAAAGCAGAAGATAAAAGGAAAGGTTATGGACTTGAGCTTCCCAATATTAAAAAATAAAAATAATAACCGGGGATTCACTTATTAAGTTTCCGCCTGAGCACTTCCTCATGCCATCTTAATCAAGACAGCCTTGAGTGTGTCGGTAACATCCTCTTCTTCATTGGCACATCTTTCAAGGCCTTCCAGTATCCTGTTGTGTTTGATGAGTTCTATAGGATCTTCCTCTTTGTCAAATAATTCTGAAACACCTATGTAGAAACTTTCGTCTGCGTTATGCTCAAGCTCAGTGACCCGGTTACAGGCTTTCATTATCTTATCTTTATTGGCTACCGGGTCCTTAAGGCAATGAACTGCTGCTTCCACCTCCCTGGCTCCCTGGAAGATAATTTCAGCCAGTTCGGTATACACCTGGATCATTCTTTTTGGTTTATAAAGACAAACCTTACGTCCTATCCCGTTAATTGTATCAACCACGTCGTCTATATTGCCTGTCAGTTCGTGGATATCCTCCCTGTCGAACGGGGTGATAAAGGATTTGTTCAGCTGTTCATATGCTTTGTTGGTAATCTCATCACCAATATGTTCCACGATCTTAATCTCTTTGTTTATCCTTTCATGCTCACTTGCTTCGGAGGCTGCCAAAAGTTCTTTTAACAGTATTGATGCGTGTACCAGATTAAGTGCGGCATTTTCAAACAATGGAAAGAATGAGTGGTCTTTCGGGACAAAAAACTTAAGAAAACTGTCGATGTTCATATTGATATTATTTTGTTATGATAATGACGTTCAGAATCAGTTTAGTATTCCGGAGAGTAAATGAAAAATTATTAATCCCACTATGGCTGATACAGGTATTGTAAGTATCCATGCCCAGAATATCTTAGTTGTAACACCCCATTTTACCGCCGATACTCCTTTCCTTGCCCCTGTGCCTATTATAGCCCCTGTTATTACATGTGTTGTACTTACGGGAATACCAAAGTGAGTAGCACCAAAAAGAGTTATGGCACCTGCGGTTTCGGCACAAAATCCTTCAAAAGGCTTCAGTTTGGTTATTTTCTGTCCCATTGTTTTTACAATACGCCAGCCGCCCAATAAGGTCCCAAATGCAATCGCTGCCTGGCAGGAGAGAACAATCCACAGCGCTATCTTGTCAGTAGTTGTGGCAAAGCCGGTTAAGATTAAGGCCAGCCAGATTATTCCCATTGATTTTTGCGCATCATTGCCACCGTGACCAAGGCTGAAAGCCGCTGCAGAGAGTAATTGAAACCTTCTGAAATGCTTATCAACACCGGACGGGGAATGATTCCTGGCAAGGAAAATGACAATAGCGGATATTATGAATGACATCAGCATTCCCAGCACCGGTGCGACAACAATGAATATGACAATCTTAACTACTCCGCCCATTACTACCGAACTCCAGCCGGAACTGGCTACTGCTGATCCTACAAGGCCTCCTACAAGCGTATGCGACGAGCTTGAAGGCAGTCCGAGCCACCAGGTTGCCAGGTTCCATGCTATTGCTGCAATTAGTGCAGATGCTATCACAGTAAGATTAATTACATCCGGATCGATAACTCCTTTCCCCATGGTTGTTGCAACTTTCAGGGGAAATATCAGGAAAGCAATAAAATTAAAGAATGCAGCCATACCTACTGCTGCAACAGGAGAAAGTACCTTTGTTGATACAATTGTTGCTATTGAATTAGCGGAATCATGAAAACCATTGATGAAGTCAAAGACCAGAACCAGTGCAACAACTATGTACAGAAAAGCCATTATATATATTTATGGGATAAGACAGGATGGGATTATTTTCTCACTGCAATGCCTAGTTCGTTGTAATTTAATATGTTATAAAAGAATATTATGTCTATACAATAATAATTATAATATCTGATATTTCAATATGGCAGAATGACTTTTTAATGTATATGGTGAAAGTTTCCTGAAATCAATCAGGTACTATTCATAAGAACCTAAGAGCATGTTTATTTGGTCCTGGCTCCATTTAACAGGAAGTCCCGATGTGATTTAACCATGTTGAGTGTATACAAAACAAGGTTTTTGCTCTCAGCAAGTAAATTCAGGTACATAAGAATATTTCTTGTTCCGGCCTGCTCTGTCTTTATGTACTTGATCTGTTTCTTATTCAACCGGTAAATCTGTTGAAGGATCAGTTGCTGCTGCGAAATGAGGTTGTCCAGGTTGCTGAAATCCTTGTTTTTACTGATCCTGAGGACCTCATCATAAAAGGAAGAAACTGCTGCATTCAGATCATGCAGGTCAGAGATCTGTTCTTTGATAAGAGGGGGATGATGGTTGTCGAGATGCTCATAAACCGGATCGGATATGTATTTTAGACAATGCGCAATCTCCCTTATGTAATCGAGTATCTGAACATAATAAGGTCCTGTTTCAATCGAGTCTTCCTCCAGCTTTCTGAGAGTAGGATAAATATTGTACTTAAGGTCCTTTGACTGCTTGTTTAATTCATCAATATTTTTTATGAGTTTCTTCATTTTCTTCCTGTCTTCCCTTATCAGGTTGAGCAGAGTTGAAAAATATAGCTTGGAAACCGAGCTTACTATTTTCGTAATGGAAGTATTACACTTTTCCAGGATATTTATTCCATTGAGGGTTTCCTTATCATCAAACTCATCTTTTTTGTTTAGTTTCTCGGATCTGGCTTTATGAATAAAATGTGTTCGTATAACGAAAACAACTGCTATTGCGAGGGCTATCGCAATGGCTATTCCTCCTCCCCAGTTCAGGAATATTGCAACAATAAATGATATTGTAAACGCTATAAATGCAGTGAAGAACCAGCCGCTTATTACTGTTATTACTCCTGTAATCCTGTAAACAGCGCTTTCCCGTCCCCATGCACGATCGGCCAGGGATGTGCCCATGGCAACCATAAAAGTCACATAAGTGGTTGAAAGGGGTAACTTTAGAGAAGTAGCTGTCGCAATAAGAATACTGGCAACAAACATATTTACGGAGGCTCTTAACTGGTCAAATGATGATGATTCTTTTCTGTTTTTGATCTTCTTCCTGAATGATTCTGAGTCAAACCTGCTCTCAATGAACTTTGTCAGTCTTGCCGGAATCATCTTGCCCGACAGCTTATGCGCTCCCATTACTCCTCTTACAAGTGACCTTGATAATATTGAAGATGAGAACCTTTCGAAACCTGATCCCTGCCTTGCCAGGTTTATTTCCGTTGACTGGACTGTTCGTGCCTTTTTTGAAATGAAGAGTGTAACGACCATAATAAGACCGGCTGTAAGCAGGAACAGAGTAGGCGTTTTTACCGGTTCCAGAAGAGCTTCCATTGAGAAAGTTGCAGGATTGGCGAATGGCTCACTTATAAATTCCTTAAAGGACTCAAATCCTGCCAGTGGTACTCCGATGAAGTTAACCAGGTCGTTACCGGCAAATGCCATGGCAAGGGAAAAGGTGCCGACCAGAACAATAATCCTGAGAATGTTCACCTTAAAGACAGAGATTAAGAATTGAAACAGTATCGCCAGTCCAATGAAGGAAAACATCAGAATAGTTGTTGTGTGTGTATGAATCCAATCAACAGCCTCGGATGTCATAAATGAGGCACCTTTTGCTCCTTTCACCAGCATGAAATACACGATGGAAGTAATTGCTATTCCTCCCCATAAAGCACCAAAATATTTAAGGTACCGTTCATAGTTGAATGAAAAAATAAGTCGTGTGATGAACTGGATTATTATACCAAAGGTAAAAGCAATAACTACCGATAGCAGTATCCCTGATATTATCGCAAGAGCTTTCGCTGAGTTGATGTACTTGCTCATGTCAGCCAGTCCGTCAGCAGAATGAAGTATCTTCACTATTGATATGGCCACGGCAGCTCCCAGCAATTCAAAAACAATAGATACAGTTGTGGAAGTTGGTAATCCGAAGGTATTGAAGGTGTCCAGAAGCATGACATCAGTTATCATAACCGCCAGGAAAATGATCATGATCTCTGAAAAGAAAAATTGCTCGGGATGAAAGATCCCCGAGCGGGCAACCTCCATCATACCGCTTGAGAAGGTTGCTCCAACAATAACACCCAAACCGGCTATTGTTAATATAACCCTGAAAGGAGCAACTTTGGAACCTAACGCAGAATTCAGAAAATTGGCAGCATCATTGGTGACCCCAACAATAAGGTCCGAAACCGCAAGAAAGAAAAGTATTATTACAAAAATGAGATAAATATTAGGCATGAAATGGGATTTGGTTCAATAGCTCTTTTATTTTGAGTTTTACCAGACCTGTTCTCTCTTATTTGCTGTATGTTTGTTATTATCAGGTGTTTGAAATACTTTAAACAACAGGTATATGCTGCTGCGAATATACTAGAATCGCTTTTCATCCTATGATATCCTGTTGTTAAGTTTTTGTTACAATTTATAACAAACGGATTTCTAATAATATGAAGAATAATTAAAACAGTTCAACAGAATGGCTTTTTTTTATTAACAAATTATTATACTTTTATTGCCTGTTCTTGTAATGCTAAATTGTTTTGAAAATGAGCGAAATACGTAACCTTAAACCAAATCAGCTATGGGAATATTTCCATGAAATAACCCTGATACCGCGTCCTTCGAAAAAAGAGGGAAAGATTATTGAATTTATGAAGGAATTTGGTAAAAAGAATGATCTGGAAACAATTGTTGACGATACAGGTAATGTTATAATAAGGAAACCGGCTACCAGGGGTATGGAAAACCGAAAAGGCGTAATATTCCAGACTCATCTTGATATGGTGCCGCAAAAAAATAACGATAAGAAGCACGATTTTGAAAAGGACCCTGTCGAAACAGTGATAGATGGCGAATGGGTCAGGGCCAATGGTACCACTCTTGGTTCCGATAACGGAATTGGAGTGGCAGCAGTGATGTCAGTGCTCTCATCAAAAGATATTGCCCATGGTCCGCTTGAGGCCCTTTTTACCATTGATGAAGAGACTGGAATGACAGGAGCCTTCGGACTGAAAGGCGGTTTACTCAATGGTGATATCCTTATGAATCTTGATTCCGAGGATGAGGGAGAGCTATATGTTGGCTGTGCCGGCGGTATAGATGTTAACATAAAAAAGGAATACTCAGAGGAAAAATCACCGGCTGGAATGGTAGCCTATAAAGTTATTGCCAAAGGTCTGAAGGGTGGCCATTCGGGAATCGACATCCCGCTCGGTAAAGCAAATTCCAACAAGATTATGTTCAGGTTCCTTATGCAGGCTGAAGCCGATTTCGGCATTAGGCTGTCTGAAGCTGCTGGCGGAGACCTCAGGAACGCAATCCCCCGGGAATCATACTCCGTGGTCCTGGTACCTGAAATTAAGGCTGAGGAATTCCGGGAATTCATATCAGGATATGAAAAAATGTATCGGGATGAATTCAGTGATACGGAACCGGATCTCACCTTTACATATGAAAAGCCGGAATTACCCGCAAGAGTAATGAACCAGGGTGATCAATACAGGATAATAAGAGCCGTATTTGCCTGTCCAAATGGTGTACAGAGAATGAGCCAGGCAATGAAAGGGCTTGTGGAAACATCCAATAACCTTGCTATTGTAAGATGTGCAGACGGTAAATTTGAGGCATATAACCTTACCCGAAGCTCTGTTGATACTGCTAAGGAGGCAACAGCATGGAAAATTGCAGCTGTTTTTCATCTGATTGGCGCTGAGGTATCTTTTTCCGGTAACTACCCGGGATGGAAGCCTGATATGAATTCGCCTATCCTCAAAACAATGAGCAATGTTTATAAAAGTATGTATGGCAAGGTGCCTGAGATCAAGGCTATCCATGCCGGCCTCGAGTGTGGACTTCTTGGCGGTGTTTACCCCAATCTCGACATGATCTCATTTGGGCCCACCATAAGGTTTCCTCATTCTCCTGATGAGAAAGTGAATATCGAATCGGTAGTTAAATTCTGGGATTTTATTGTTGAGACATTAAAGCATATTCCTGAAAAAAGCTGATGAGATATATAATAGGGTAAAATATAATTCTTATATCTGCTTTTAAGTCTGTCAGGAATTTCCTGGAAAGGTTGTCAGTATTTCATAAGTATATCATGATATCAGTTAATAACCTTGTATTCAGATACAATCCGGCATCTCCCGATGTTATAAGAAATATAAGCTTCCGGATCGAAAAAGGTGAAATATTTGGATTTCTGGGTCCATCGGGCGCAGGAAAAAGTACCACACAGAAGATCCTGACAGGTCAGCTTAAATCATATAAAGGTTCGGTAATTATTGACGGGAAAGAGATAAGGGAATCTGAACGTGATTTGTATAACAGGGTAGGAGTGGCGTTTGAATTCCCTAACCTGTACGAAAAGCTGACAGCTGTGGAGAACCTGAAGCTATTTGCCTCATTTTACTCAGCACAGGTTAAAGAACCGGGAGAATTACTGAAGATGGTAAACCTCTATGAAGACAGGAATTCTCTGGTAGCTTCATACTCTAAAGGGATGAAAATGAGGCTTAATTTTGCAAGGTCCCTTATGCATGATCCTGCAATTCTTTTTCTTGATGAACCTACTGCCGGTCTGGATCCTGTTAACGCAAGAATTATAAAGGATATAATAACAGAGCTTAAGGGTAGGGGTACCACTGTTTTCCTGACAACCCATAATATGCACGATGCCGAAACCCTGTGCGACAGGCTCGCTCTTATAAATGAGGGTGTGCTTGTTCTGCATGGAAGGCCTGCTGATCTGCAATTGCAGTATGGAGAAAGGAAACTCAGGATAACTCTTAAGCATGGTGAAGAGAGGAGCATTAAAGAGTTCTCCCTGAAGGGAATTGGATCCGATACAGGCTTTCTTGATGTACTGAAGTCAGATGATCTTGAGACAATACACTCCTGTGAGGCAAATATGGAAGATATATTTATCAAGTTAACCGGACGCAGTTTATCCGGTACTCAGGTAGATTCTGAAAGGTATGCTGACATTATTTAAATATGATATAAATGTTCAGCTGCGTAGCGGATACTGGACAGTGTATGGTATTATCGGACTGATCTATATCCTGATCCTGGTAAATCTTCCACTCAACGTACGCGATAAGGTGGCCATATATTGTATTATCTCTGACACCTCTGTGTTGGGATTAGTATTTGTCGGAGCACTGGTTCTTCTTGAGAAACAGCAGGGCGTATTGATGAGTCTTTCAGTGACACCATTACGACTGAATACCTATCTTTTTTCAAAGGCTCTTTCCCTTACACTGTTAAGTGCAATTGTCAGTTCCATTATCTGGATAGTGCCCATGTGGTCATTCAGTGGCTATGCCATTATTATTTCCGGGGTAGTTTTGTCATCAATTGTTCATGTCTTGTTTGGACTGGGCTTTTCAGCAGGTGCGGATTCCTATAATCAGTTCATGGCACGGGTGATACTTGGTTCATTATTGCTGACTGTACCTGTCGTACCCATGTTACTTATGCCCGGTGCCGGCTGGCTTATAATATTACCAATGAATGCAGCATTTGACCTCTTTTACAGGCTGGCCATGCAGACTTCTTCGCCTTTGCAGGCAGCTGACATATTTATCTTGATCATATGGATATTTATTATGAGATGGTTTGCATATAAACAGTTCATAAAGCACAGTCTTTTCTTATAACATTGAAAGCATGATAGGCAGGATTTTATTACAGTCATTCAGGGCGGATATCAGGTTTGTAAGGCGCGACCCGATGTTGTTCATGGCGATGTCAGCTCCATTTGTTATAATTCTGTTGCTGAAACTTATATTCCCGGTTTTAGCCGTTTTTATATATGCCAATACCGGTTTTAGCCTCGGTATTTATTAC
This sequence comes from uncultured Rikenellaceae bacterium, assembly GCA_964415855.1. Taxonomy (GTDB): domain Bacteria; phylum Bacteroidota; class Bacteroidia; order Bacteroidales; family VadinHA17; genus LD21. Next base: position 3,594 of record CAYQBZ010000052.1, on the reverse strand, counting down.
TCACTTGTTTCATTAACGATATTACCGGTAATACCTATGCTTTTTGGTCTTGTGTATGCTTTTATGCTGCTCGACGAGAATGATACAAATATCCTGCAGGTAATATCTGTTACTCCTGCCGGCAAGGAGAATTTTCTCTACATGAGGATGGTGATGCCTGTTATTCTGAGTTTCCTATTGATCTTGGTAAGTATACTGGTAACAAATCCGGTGCCGTCGGAGGGATGGTTGAGAATAATTTTTGTAGCATTATTATTGGCACTGCAGGCAGCATTTGTCTTTTTGTTTATTGGAGGTCTGGCTGCGAATAAGATAGAAGGATTTGCACTGGCAAAACTCTATGGGATCTTTATTATTGCAGTTCCTGCAGGTCTGTTGCTGCATCACCCGTGGAACTATCTTGCTTTTTTCTCTCCTCTTTACTGGATTAGCTGGGCATGGATCACATCAGTACCGTCTGAGAGCTTCATATATGGTATGATATCACTATTTATTACTTCGGGATCTCTCTTTCTTTTCCTGCGTCACTTCCTGGGAAAACATGCAAACTGAAATACTTTATCCGGTGTACCGCGCCATGTGTGAAAGGAAAAGATCTTTCCTGTTTCTTGAGATAGGTACCTGCGAACCATCTGTCATTTCAATATAACCTCCGTCATGCCGGATATATTTCTTCACATAATCGAGATTTATAAGATGGGAATTGTGCGGGCGGAAAAAATTACGGTCATTAAGCAGATCCTGGAATTCCTTCAGGTGTTTTGAAACAAGGATCTTGCGCTTTTCCCTTATATAAAACCAGGAGTAGCTGCGGTCTGCTTCAATGCGGATTATATCTTTCGGATTAAGATATTCTCTGCCATCTGAGGTTGGTATTACAAGGCGTGTGGGATGTGATGTTCTGATGTTTTCAAGAAGGGCCTCTATGTTTTCATTACCACGGATCTTGTCATTGCTATGCTTTTCAATAACCCTTGTGACAGCATCAATAAACTCATTTATGTTTATAGGCTTAAGTATATAATCCACTGCACTGAATTTTATGGCTTTTATAGCATAGTGGTTAAAGGCAGTGATAAAAACGACATCAAAATCCTTTTCGGGGAAGTGAGTGAGCAGATCGAATCCTGTACCATTCGGCATTTCAACATCAAGGAAAACCAGGTCAGGTTTTATGTCACTGATTAGCTGCACACCTTCATTAACATTTTGTGCAGTTCCTGATACTTCCAGATCGGGACAGTATTCTTCAATTATTGTGGAAATAAAACCAAGTGCATCCGGTTCATCATCAATTATAACTGTAATTAGCCTCTTTTTCATGTTAACAGAGGTATATGTATCTCAACTCGTGTGCCTTCAGGTTCCCCATCTTCATTTTTCAGATCAGTGTATACTGTTTTTAAGCTTGTACCGTACAGTGCATTCACCAGGTCAAGCCTGGAAGCAACTATCCTTGTGCCAAGCGAATTATGGTTTGTATCATAGTTGCCCTTTCTCTCCCGTGCCGCTTTCCTTCCAATGCCGTTGTCTTCAATTATACACGAAATATAGTCATTTTCCAGTTTTAAATCAATTTTTATTAACCCGTTTCCTTCCCTTGGCATGAGTCCGTGGCAGATGGAGTTTTCAACAAACGGCTGCATAAGCATTGTCGGTACTTTATACAGGATGGTGTCAATCTCCTCATCAACATTTAGTTCATAATTAAACTTATCCTTAAACCTGATCTTTTCAAGATCCAGGTAGAGGTTTAGCGCGTCCAGTTCATCTCGAAGCGGTACGGAAGTATGCTGTGAGTTTTCAAGCACTTTGCGCATAAGACTGGAAAATTTGGTGAGATAGTTATTTGTTGCCAGCTTGTCATGCTGGTACATATAATACTGTATCGAATTAAGTGTGTTGAAAATAAAATGCGGATTCATTTGTTGCCTGAGGTTAGCCTGGGTTACTTCAGAAACCTTCCTGTTCATTTCGCTTATCTTACGTTTTGCATTTATTTTTGCCCGGCTGAATATTAATAATCCTATCGCAAGAGTAAGAATAAAAAGTCCGGTATAACCATAAATAAGGAGTCTCTGATTCCTGAATTTCAGCGAGAGCAATTCGATCTCCTTATTATGCGTATCTGCTTCATATCGTATCCTGGCATCCGTTAGTCCTTGTGTATTTGTTGATGTAATATGTTCATCGCTGTATTTCTTAAACAGTACATAACTTTTATATGCATTTGCCGTATCCCCTTTTCGTATATACATTTCTGCCATATCCTGGTGAACCCATGATAGATCGTATATATCATTACTCTGGATTGCTTCTTTAATTGACTTTTGATAGTTACTTATGGACAGATCTGTTTCGTTCAGGTCCCTGTAGATAGTTCCTAAATTACCATATGAGTTTGCAGAATAATTGTGAAGTCTGGCAGGAACACTATAGGTTAGTGATCTGTTATAATATTTTATGGAAATGTCATAATTCTTTTCAAGATACTGGTTCCATCCAAGGTTTGCCAATGAATGTGCTACAAAGTTTGTATCACTTGTTATTAAAGCTATTTCGAGGCATTGTTTAAGAATTGAGTCGGCTCTGTCGAAGTTTCGGTCTTTTTCCTGGGTATAGGATGTCCCCAGGTATAAATATCCCTCCTTAAGTAACAGCGAATCCTTCTCAGTAACTGAAGCTTCAATCATCAGATCAAGGTTTTTCCGGTATCCTTCATTGTCCCCAAGGATATTATAAACCTGTGAAATTCCCCAGTAACTCCTGGAAATATATCCTTTCAGGTTGTTCTTTTTTGCAACTGAAATAGCTTTATTATAGTATTCAATACTTTCGTTAAAGAATCCCGTACGACGGTTGTAAACACCCAGACTCATGTAGGCCCTGACTAAAACCTTTGTCTCACCTGAACTTTCCGCCAGCTTTACTGCTGAATTGGCTTCCTGCAAAGCGCTGTTGAAATCGCTTATAACGTAAAAATATTCAGCTCTTGCAAGTCTCAGAAGAGAAGGGATTTCTATATTCCTTTCCTTGCATACCATTTCAGCACTGTCAATATATGCTTTAATTAATTCATAATCAGGGGATTTAGTGAAGTATGAGAATGCTTTACGTGTGTACCTGTAGACTTCTGCGGTATCGTCTCTTAACGAGAAATTTTTCTTTATCATCGATGTTTCAATTAAGAAAGGTGATGATACAGCAGGTTCTGTTGTAAAACATGTTACAATACAAAAAATACAGATTATCCGTATAAGTGTTCTCATACTTAATAGATTATGCAAATATTAATAAAATGATGGAAAGTGGAGATATCTTCCATACAATTATTTCCGCG
>CAYQBZ010000052.1:0-244 GCA_964415855.1 uncultured Rikenellaceae bacterium | reverse complement strand
TCTGGTACGACCTGGTTTAACTGATAACAATTTAGCATCATTTGAGTAAAATATGCAAAACCAGTTTACGAATGGTCGTTTTGAGTTGACGGTTGACATTTTTGCCTCCGGATATTTATTATTATGGTCCAAACTAGAGGAATGAAACATGGATCCCTCATATTAACACAAAGATACGACAAGAATATATAATTAGTTGACAGTGAATTTACAACCGGGCGTTCTGGCTTTACAAAATGACAGA
>CAYQBZ010000051.1:0-12607 GCA_964415855.1 uncultured Rikenellaceae bacterium | reverse complement strand
TTTTATCTTAAGGGTCCTCCATATCATTGATTTCCTTGACAGACCAACCAGCAGAGGTAAGCCGGCTACTGATAACTCATCAAGACGTCTCAGCAGTTCAAAGTTATGTGCCACTGTCTTCCCGAAACCAAATCCGGGATCAATTATTATGTCGTTAACACCCATCGACCTTAGCCTGAAGATCCTCTCTCCGAACCACTTAAGTATGTCATAAACGATATCATCATAAACCGGGTTATCCTGCATCGTGCGCGGATCGCCTTTCATATGCATCATAACATAAGGTATATTAAGCGATCTGACAACACTGAACATCTCCCTGTCTGCCTCACCTCCAGATATATCATTTATCATATCTGCACCACATTCTGAAACAGCTCTCCTGGCAACCTCCGCCCTGAAGGTATCGACTGAAACAGCAGCTCCGGGGATCTCTTTTTTAAGTAGCTTTATTGCTTTTAGAACTCTGTCGGCCTCTACTTCTTGCGGAATATCTTCCGCTCCGGGCCGCGAAGAATATCCCCCTACATCAATTATGTCTGCTCCTTCTGAAATCATTCTCCTCCCGGAATCAATAATCTCTTTTTCAGTGTTGTACCGGCTTCCCTCATAAAAAGAGTCGGGAGTAATATTCATTATACCCATAACCCTGGGAGTATTAAGGTCCAGAAGCTTCCCGCCCAAATTTATATATCTCGGCTTTTCAAGCATAGCATAGATCTTCAGAGATCCGAATTTAACGATTTTATAAACACCTGCAATAAATTTAAAAATCATCTGCAGATTTCCTTCTTTGAGTCAGGGTTATTACATTTGTATCCGTAGAAAAAGAGACAAAGCATGAGCCTTTTGGTTATTGAAGGCATTGATGGTGCCGGTAAGTCAACGCAGATTAAATACCTGAGGGATTTCTTCTCAAAAAAAGGGTATGAATGTGAATATATGCACTTTCCAAGGCCTGACGCACCATATTTCGGCGAGCTTATCTCAAGATTCCTGAGAGGTGAATATGGGGCTTTCAGTGAAGTGGACCCCTATATTGTGGCAATGCTTTACGCCGGCGACAGGAATGATGCCTCCGGCATGATAAAAGCATGGCTCAACGAAGGCAAAACAGTACTGCTCGACAGATATACCTATTCCAATATTGCCTACCAGTGCGCAAAACTTAAAGAGGTAAAAGGGCAGCAAGACCTTATGAGATGGATCCTTTCACTTGAATTTGAATATTTCTCCATTCCCCGGCCCGATCTGAATATCTTTCTTGACGTACCATTCGAATTTACTGCAAAAAAATTATCAGCCTGCAGGACGGGTGATGACCGTGCTTATCTGAACGGCACCAGTGATATTCATGAAGAGAGTCTGCAATTTCAGAAAAATGTAAGAGATATTTATTATAATGTTGCCCAAAATGATGAACGACTGGCAATTATCAACTGCAGCAGTGCAAACGGATCAATGCTTTCTCCCGGAGAGATATTCAGGAGGATAATGGAATTGCTCACTGACAAAAAACTTATCTGATATGAAGTTATTACGAACCTTCAGCAGAGTACTTACAGGACTTGTTTTTATATTCTCCGGATTGGTTAAAGCCGTCGATCCATTAGGGTCAGCCTACAAGTTCCATGATTATTTCCAGGCATTCGGTCTTGACTTTCTCTCATGGAGCAGCCTGCCCATGGCAATAATATTATGCACAGCTGAATTTACCGCAGGATTCGCTGTGTTAACCGGGCTGAGGCAAAAAGCCGGCATTTGGGTGGTAATGCTGCTGATGATAATATTCACTCCTCTGACTTTTGTCCTTGCACTGACCAATCCTGTGTCAGATTGCGGATGCTTTGGCGATGCAATACATCTGACCAACTGGCAGACATTTGGCAAAAATGTTATTCTAATTGGAACGGCAGTCATCCTCTTTGCAGGTAGAAAGAAGGTGCTGCGTCTTTTCAGCATATCAGCTGAATGGATACTGATATCATCGGTTATTATACTGTTTGTTCTTTTCGCACTAGGCAACCTGAGATACCTTCCCGTTATCGATTTCCTGCCTTACAAAACAGGTGTCCGTATTTCAGATAAAATGATGATCCCGGAGGGAGCTGAGCCGGATGAGTATGAGACAACATTTATATATGAGAAGGATGGGGTGAAAAAGGAATTCAGCCTGAGTAATTACCCTGCTGATGATACTTCCTGGAAATTTGTGGATCAGAAAACAATACTCATCAGGAAAGGATACCAGCCCCCTATTCATGATTTCAGCATTACTTCCGCTGACGGAACTGATCTGACAGATCAAATCCTGTCCAACCAGGGTTATACTCTTCTGATGATCACAAAAAAACTGCATGAAGCAGGTGAAGAAAGGTTATCTGCTGGTTTCGAACTGGGAAGGTTCTGCATCGACAACGGCATCGATTTCTATGTCCTCACCGCTTCCGTAACATCAGAGGTGGAAAGTTATTACAACGGCCTTGAGTTTTGTGCCGCAGATGAGACGACCCTGAAGACCATGATAAGATCTAATCCCGGGTATATGCTGTTGAAGGATGGAATAATAGTGGGAAAATGGTCCTGGGCAAACGTTCCTGATAAAGAATGGTTCGTATCTGTTGATTAGATTATTCCGGGCACTTTTTTTTAGTACATTTAAATTTTATTACCTATTAAACGTTATATATATGAGAAAGAAAATTGTAGCAGGCAACTGGAAAATGAATATGGATTTAAACGAAGGACTGAAATTTACCGGGTCTGTCGATAAATACTTCCGGGAGAATCCTCCTGGTAAAACAGTCGTTATCATATGTACGCCTTTTATCCACCTGGCGGGAGCCTCTGATATATTAATGAATGGTAACGTAGCACTGGGCGCTCAGAATTGTGCCTCAGTATCATCGGGCGCCTTCACCGGGGAAGTATCGGCATGGATGATAAGAAGCACTGGAGCTGAATACGTTATCATCGGGCATTCTGAAAGGAGGAGCTATTATCACGAAGACGATAAGATAATAAACAGGAAAACTATGCTTGCATTGAACTGCGGACTGAAGGTTATCTTTTGCTGTGGAGAAATCCGGAGTGAAAGGGAGGATGGAAGTTATTTCCGTGTTGTGAAAAGACAACTGGAGGAAGGATTATTCAGCCTCACTAAAGAGCAGATTAACGATGTTGTAATAGCGTATGAACCAGTATGGGCAATAGGAACGGGACTTACTGCCAGCCCTGAACAGGCTCAGGAGATGCATAAATATATCCGGGATCTTGTAAAGGAAAAATATGGCAACGATTGTGCAAAAAAGCTGCCGATCCTTTACGGTGGAAGTTGTAAACCTTCAAACGCTGCTGAGATATTCTCTATGCACGATGTAGATGGAGGTCTTATTGGAGGAGCATCACTTAAGAAAGAGGATTTTGCTGCTATAGTTGAAGCGATAGAATAAATTTCGGATCATATAATGTCCCATCCATGCTGAAAAAGCTGTTAATACTCTCCATTATTCTATGGTTGATGACTCTTTCTGTATTAAGAGCACAGGTGAGATCAGCTTTTTCAGGCGATCTCACCAAATTCAGAGAGGAGCTTACAGTCTATATGGGGCCAAACCTGAACCCTGATCAGCTTGCAAACCTGAATACCTTTCTATCCAGATGGGACAGCACTGCCTTTAGTAATGACGAGATGGTTAAGGTGATTGACATCTCCGGTCAGTTGTCATCCAGGTCAATGCGCCCTGTACCACAGTTCAACGATTTCATAATTACACTTAATTACTTTATTGATTATAAACGCGATAATTCTTTTTTCACGAACTGGCTCGCAGGTCTTGATAAGATTGTATTAAGTGAGAGGTTTACTAACGCCGGTATTGACAGATACTTTATAAACACTGCCTCGATGATAAGGGATAATATCTTATATGAATCGGGAAGTGTAAGGTGGAAAGTCAAAAACAACAGCCTACGCTTTTTGATTGACACTACATTTTATGTGGAGATATCAAATGCGACCCTTACCTGTTATTCTCAAAGAGACAGCACGGAGCTTTATAACGTGTCCGGTAATTATTTTCCCGAAACACAGTTTTTCGTGGGCACAAGCGGTACCGTAACCTGGGAAAAAGCAGGCTATCCCAGGGACGAGGTATATGCTGAAATGTCAAGGTTTACGATTAACATCACAAAAAGCAGTTTTACAATCGATTCCGCAAGGCTACATCATAAAACATATTTCAGTGAGCCTCTGTACGGTACCCTCACCGACCAGGCCATAAGCTTCAGCAACAAGGAAAGAGCCAACTATCCCCGTTTTGTTACATACATAAAGCAATTTCAGATTAATAACATGTATGAAGGAGTCAACTATGAAGGAGGTCTTACATTTGAAGGAGCGAACGTAAAGGGGTCGGGTGATGACTACGCACCGGCCAGCATAACTCTTTTCAGAAATGACACCCTATATATCAAAATACATTCACCTGAGTTCAATTTAAACAGGAATGGCTTAACCAGCGCGGAAGCGTCAGTATCGCTGTACCTCGATAAAGATTCCATTTACCATTCGAACCTGGGATTTTCATATTTTGCCGACACCAGGCAGGTTAACCTGTTCCGGACAAATAACCCTGTCTCAAAAAGCCCGTACTACGATTCATTTCACAGCATCGACATGTACTTTGAATATCTTTCGTGGAATATGAATGAATCAAAAATAATCCTTTCGCGGGCCAGGGGAGCATCCCTTGGAAAGGCACAATTTGAATCATTATCTTTCTTTGATGCAAATTATTTTATGCGCCTGATGGGATTGGATGACTACCATCCTCTTTTTCTGCTGGTTAAGTTTGCAGAATGGTATTACTCGGAGACATTCCCCGTAGCTGATTTCGCAAAATGGCTCAATAAACCGCAGGATGTAGTAACAGGATTGTGCATCGATATGGCAAACAGGGGATTTATATTCTATGATCGTATAAATAATGAAGTGACAATAAAGCAAAAAACCAAGGATTTCCTTGACTCCTACGCAAAAAAGAAGGATTATGATAATATAACAATAGTCAGTGAGACGAAGGCTCCACTCGATAATGCTGTCCTTGACCTTAAAAATTACAGGCTCCTCATTAATGGTGTCCGTGGTGTTCTTCTGAGCGATTCACAAAAGGTAGCCATCTTCCCTTATAATCAGCAGCTTGTGCTGGGGAAGAACAGGAGTGTCGAATTCGATGGCGTTGTTTCAGCTGGCCTCTTCACAGTTTTTGGCCATAACTTCCTGTTCAGCTATGACACCTTTAATATCAGACTCCAGAAAATCGACTCCATCAGAATTGCTGTGGAGACAGATAAAAGGGATCAAATGGGGAATCCGGTTATCAGGGATGTCGATAACCTTATTCAGCTGGGTACCGCAGTACTTTATATCGATAATCCGAATAATAAATCGGGACTGCAAAGTCTGGCACAATACCCGATAATCAATGCCGTAACATATTCATATATATTCTATGATAAGATACCCGGACTGGAGGGAATATACGGCCAGAAAGATTTCTATTTCAGGGTTGATCCTTTTACCTATGAAAATATAGATCACTATTCAAATGAGGACCTGAACCTCTCAGGAGAATTCACAGCCGGGAATATCCTGAAGCCGACAAAACAATATCTTACAATTCAGGGAAATAATTCTCTTGGTTTTAACATGATCATCCCTGATGAAGGTATTGAGATGTATGATGGCAAAGCCCGGCTTTTCGATCAACTGAATATGAGTAACCAGGGGCTGATCGGCAGCGGAATATTGAAGCATTATACATCAACAACGAAATCGGATGGGTACAGATTTTTTCCTGATTCAATGCTTACACAAGCTTCCTCATTTGATATGGAGCAGGATGTTTCAGGAGTCTTCCCGAGTCTCAACAGCCAGGATGTAACAATAAAATGGTTAACACGAAATGATGAATGGCTGGCAAACAATTCATCCGGAAAGAATTTCAGCATGTTCGATAACGGCACTACCCTAAATGGTGAGCTGAACCTCACAGCCACAAGGTTAAAAGGTGCCGGTATTATTAACACGACCGATTCAAGGATAACATCAGATCTCTTCAGTTTTACTGCAAGCTCAATAAAAGCCGATACAGCCGATTACAACCTGAAATCGCCATCAACAAGCGGTTACTCATTCATTGCTGAAAACGTGAATGCAGATATCAATTTTGGTCTTAAAATGAGCCGCTTCCATCTCAACACCGACTCATCGGTAGTCAAATTCCCTGAGATACAATATATATGTAAAATGACAGATTTTGCATATAATATGGACACAAGGATCCTTGACATGGAGCAAAAGGGTAAATCAGATACCCCCCTTATGAAACCTGATGAGCTTCTCAGACAAAATTTCTCCACTCTTGATAAACCAACCTTCTTCGCTACAAATAATAACAGGGATACAGTAGCCTTTTCATCATGGAAGGGCAGGTATCATCTTGATGAGGAATATATTGAAGCTGAGAACATTAATTACATCCATATTGCCGATGCCCTAATACAGCCAGAAAACGGCAAAATAGTTATTAACAGGAGGGCCAGGATACAACAGATGCAGAATGCAACGATTGCCCTTAACAACAGGCACATTCTTCACTCGGCAAAAATTGACATTGAATCAACACGAAGGTATACAGGAAGTGCGATATACGATTATGTGGACGAAAACAATGAGGTACAGCAGATCAGCTTTCCTGAACTGATGGTGGATACCTTAACAACCAATGCAAGAGGTTATATTCCTGCAAATCAAAACTTTATGCTTAGTCCGGTGTTTTCCTTCTCCGGTGACGTAGCCCTTTCAGCGAGAAACAGCCTGCTTACTTTTACCGGTTCAGCAGGTATTGTGCATAACTGCAGCGCCATAAAGAGCTATACGGTAAAATTCAAATCTTCTATTGATCCTAAAAACGTAATGATACCTATAAGTGAAAAACCAAGGGATATGAATGATAATCTCATATTTTCCGGATCATATATCAATCTTGACTCCATTCATATGTATCCTGCGTTTCTTTCAGCTCAGAAGTCATGGAATGATGTTGCACTAATTAATTCTTCAGGATATCTCTATTATGATAGAGCCAAAGGAAGGTATCTGATCACTTCTCTTGAAAAGATTGCGGACCAGACACTGCCCGGCAATATGATCGCTTTCGACAGGAATTATTGCATACTTTCCGGAGAAGGCAAACTCAACTTCGGTGCCAACTTTGACCTTGTAAACATGTCAGCTTCCGGAAAAGTTATTCACTCGCTGGATTCAGGGACTGTTGACATTGAAGCAATACTCGCTCTCGATTTTTATTTCTCGTCTGAGGCGCTGCAGGTTATGGCTGATGAGATCAGGATGATGCCCTCGCTGAAAGCTGTAAACCTTAATACTGATCTGAATAATAAAGGGATGAAAGACCTTCTCGGAGTTAACGCAGCAACACAGATACGTGAAGAGATGAACCTGTTCGGCAGCAGCCGGAGCCTTCCGAAAGAGTTTAACTATGAATTGCTCCTGAATGATGTCAATCTTTACTGGAACGAGGAGACTGCATCGTTCCGGTCCAGAGGACAGATAGGTATAGGATTTATCGGGCCTCAACCGATAAACACTTATGTTGACGGATACGTGGAGATCCAGCGAAGAAGATCAGGTGACATGATCGATGTATACCTTAAGGCAGATCAATCGACCTGGTACTATTTCTCGTACCTGAGGGGAACTATGATGACACAGGCCGGCAATAACAATTATAATACAATTATTGCAAATACAAAACTTAACGACAGGAAGCATCCCCAATCGACGGTGAGGAGGCCTTATACGTACATGATTGCCGTAGAAACACAACTTGGTCGCTTCCTCCGGCGGATGACAAGTGATAATTCAGATGAGGAAGGCGCCGCACGATAGCTGGCGCATGCTCTGATAACACTGAATAAATCCATGAAATAACAAAGGTTTTTAGAAAATCATTAAGCGGTTAGTTCAATTACCTATTTTTGCACAAATAAAAAGATGATGCAGATATTTTATGCTCCGGATATTGGCGGAAAAAGCTACACCCTGGATGAAAAGGAATCCGCGCATATCATAAGGGTCTTGAGGATGAAAGAGGGTGAGAGTGTCAGGATAATAGACGGCCGGGGCAACTTATATGAGGGTATAATCACAGATCCGGATGTCAGGAGATGCACAATCGGTATTACGGGTATTACAAGTAACTTTGAAAAACGAAGCTACAGGCTTCATATCGCCATATCGCCATTAAAGAATCGTGAACGATTTGAATGGTTTATTGAGAAATGCGTTGAGATAGGTATTGATGAAATAACACCGGTTCTTTGCCACAACACTGAAAAAACAGGTTTCAGGGCAGATCGCATCAACAGCCTCGTAATCTCTGCCATGAAGCAGTCACTTAAAGCATGCAAACCAATTATTAATCCTGTCACTCCTCTCATGGAGATGCTGGATGGTGATACAGTGGGAAGCTGTATGATAGCGCATTGCAATCTATCTTTTCCCAGGGAATTGATATCGAATGTTTACATGAAAAATGAAGCTGCAACAATTCTTATCGGGCCCGAGGGTGATTTCAATGCCAATGAAATCGCTCACGCAATTGACATGGGATATTCTCCTGTGCACCTCGGCAGCAGCAGGCTCAGAGCAGAAACAGCAGGCATTGCTGCCTGCCATTCCATATATTTCATCAACCAGTAGAAAAATCAGGTGCCTATCAGAAAATCAAGCACATCACCAATTCTTTTTGATGGTACGTTATAAAATTCCGTATAGCTGCAGACTGAACAGGAGACAGAGGTAAACCGTCTGTTCTGGATATTGAAGATCTTGGTAACAAAGCTACCCGTAGTACGGATCTCACCAGTTGTACACGTTCGTGAACCGCACTTAGGGCAAACATATTTCATTGGTTTGTTCATTATTCCGTTTTTAAGTTATTCCCTGATTTTAATTTCCATCTGCCCGATTTACGGAGAGCCTGGTCGAGTATGTACTCAATCTGCCCGTTGGTGCTGCGAAATTAATCTGCGGCCCATTTCTCCAGTGCTTTCAGCTTCTCCGGATTTATCCTTAAAACAAATGGTTTTTTATCACTCATCCTATGAATGCAATGTACCAGCATTAACAATCGGGGTGGCATCTTTATCGCCGCAAAGCACAACCATCAGGTTGCTTACCATTGCAGCTTTCTTCTCCTCGTCGAGCTCGACAATGTTCTTGTCGGAAAGCTGATCAAGGGCCATCTGCACCATCGATACCGCACCTTCAACAATTTTAAACCTTGCTGAGACAACTGCAGAAGCCTGCTGCCTGCGTAACATCGCATTGGCTATCTCCTCGGCATAGGCAATATAGTTGATCCTTGCTTCAATAACTTCTATCCCTGCTATTAACAGTCTCTCCTTTATCTCACGCTCAAGCTCATCGTTAACCTCTTCTCCCCCGCTTCGAAGCGCCACTTCTGCATCATGATCCTCAAAATTATCATATGGATACAGACCGGCCAGCTTGCGAAGGGCAGCATCACTCTGTACAAGGACAAAATGCTGATAATCATCAACTTCAAAGACCGCTTTATATGTCTCCGATACGCGCCAGACAAGTACAAAACCTATTTTTATAGGATTTCCTATCTTGTCATTTACTTTAATAGGCTCACTGTCAAAATTTCTTGCCCTTAGCGAGATCCTCCTCTTGGTATAGAAAGGATTGACCCAGAAAAATCCATTTTCCCGTATAGTACCTTTATAGGCACCAAACAAAACCATTACACACGATTCGTTTGGATTTACTACTGTGAATCCAATAGTTATGAATATAAACAGCAGCGTAAAAATGACTCCCAGCCAGATAACCTCTAAAGCAAATCCGGCAATTGCCCCGCCAAGGACCAAAAATGTCACCAGCAGAGCCAGATAACCCGAAGTGGGCTTAACAGAAAATTCTTCTTTCATGATATATGACATTATATTAATATCACAAAGATATTATATTGAATTTATATTTCCAAAAAAAACACAGGATTTTTTCCTGTGTTTCTGAAACTAAATGTTAATACGATACTAACCCTCATATTTACAGATGCTCCCGGATAACTATTCATTGGCAGCATTGTAAACCACGCGGTCCCCGTTCAACAAAAAGACTTCTAATTTCCTTTCCTGACTTTAATGAGTAGCTTTTCAGTCAGATCACTCAGATCTTTCCCGTGGACAGGATTTACTGTTCCAAGCAGATCGATCACATCACCGTATTCATAGTTAAATCCCCAGGCATCTTCATAGAGATCCAGTTCTTTAACATCAATATCGTGATATGAAATAAATTGAGTAGAATTTATATCCATAGGCTTCATGATTCGTTTTTTATGAAAACGGCCTATGTGAGATATTATTGTATTATGATTTTATTATATGATCTGATATTATAACAGTGTCATATTCCTAGTTAATGGTCAGGCTTATCCTTTTCTCCTCCATTATCTTCCTCATGTTTATAAGTGCATACCGCATGCGTCCCAGGGCAGTATTTATGCTTACATCTGTGATGCTTGCTATTTCCTTGAAGCTCAGTCCGGCATAATGGCGAAGAATCACAACCTCCCTCTGGTCGTCCGGCAGCAGACCGATCATTTTCCTGACATCTTTCTGTATCTGTCTTTTTATTAAATCATCTTCAACGTTATCGTCAGCGAACCTCCTGGAATTGAAGAGATCAGATTCATAATCATCGTTGGAGAGAGTATTCATCTGCTTTATTCTTCTGAAATGGTCTATTATAAGGTTATGAGCAATCCGCATCACCCATGACAGGAACTTGCCATTATCATAATATTTCCCTGTTTTTACAGACTGAATAACCTTAAGGAAAGTATCCTGGAAGATATCTTCGGCAAGAGCCTGATCGTGTATATACAAATTAATATATGCGAAAACTTTGTTCTTATGACGTTGGATTAATTCTTCAAAGCACGGCTGCTCACCATTTACGAACCTCATAATCAGTTCATAATCGGTATTTATTTTACTCATAGCTCACTCTTTTAGTTATCAAGAGTAGAGTTATTCTATAGGCAGCCCTCCTTAATTAAGTTTGAATTCGTAAGACAAAGTAAACAATTTTTTTAATTTGAAAGTATTACTTTTGCGTTTTAATTGCATTTTAACACTTTTATTAAGGATCAGATATGGAGGGGAATATTGAAATCAAGGGGGCCAGGGTACATAATCTGAAGAATATCTCTCTTAAAATACCAAGGAACAAACTGGTTGTAATCACCGGAGTATCAGGCTCTGGCAAGTCGTCCCTTGCTTTTGATACAATATATGCCGAGGGTCAGAGGAGGTATGTGGAAAGCCTTTCATCCTATGCACGTCAGTTCCTTGGCAGGATGAACAAGCCTGAGGTGGATTTTATAAATGGTATCCCACCAGCAATTGCCATTGAGCAAAAGGTTATTTCAAGGAATCCGCGTTCCACCGTTGGCACGTCAACTGAAATATATGATTACCTCCGACTGCTTTTCGCGAGAACAGGCAGGACCTACTCACCAGTATCAGGCAGGGAAGTTAAAAAGCACAGTGCAGACGACCTGGTTGATTACCTGGCCTCACTGCCCGAAGGTACAAGGGTTGTTATTACATCATCGGGCGAGATACCAGGGAACATTGAATTACCGGAATATTTTTCTTTTCTCAGCAAACAGGGATTCAATCATATCGAGTCTGAGGGAAAACTGATCAAAATAGATGAAATAGTATCATTTGAAAATTATCACGCCGGTCAGCAGGTTAATATAGTCATTGACAGACTTATAATAAGTCATTCTTCAGATAATTTCAGCAGGGCCGCCGATTCCGCCCAAACGGCTTTCCAGACAGGTAAGGGCTTCTGTCAGGTTGTCATCGTTGATGATAACATAACCAGCAGGAAGAGTTTCTCCAATAAGTTTGAAGAGGACGGAATAATGTTTGAGGAACCCTCGGAACATCTTTTCAGTTTCAATAATCCAATTGGAGCATGCCCGGTTTGCGAGGGATACAGCAAGATAATCGGTATTGATGAGAACCTTGTGATCCCGAACAGGAATCTCTCAGTTTATGAGGATGCCATTGTATGCTGGAAAGGAGAAACCATGAAGAAATGGAAGGAAAGACTTGTTGCAAATGCTGATATGTTCAATTTCCCTATCCATAAACCTTACTTTCAGCTTACAGAGGAGCAGAAGGAGCTTCTCTGGAAAGGAAACAGGTATTTCTATGGTATTAACAGGTTTTTCCATCACCTTGAAGAGAAAAAATACAAGATACAGTACAGGGTTTTGCTGAGCAGGTACAGAGGGAAGACAACCTGCCCCGAATGCAAGGGTACCCGGCTCAGAAAGGAGGCGGGATATGTTAAAGTTTCGGGCCACACCATCCAGAGCCTTGTTGCAATGCCGGCAGACAGGCTGTATGACCTGATATCAGCCATTGATCTGAATGCTGAAGATGCAAAGATTGCAGAAAGGATCCTAAAAGA
>CAYQBZ010000050.1:9085-12623 GCA_964415855.1 uncultured Rikenellaceae bacterium | reverse complement strand
CGATAATGCCTGAAATCTTCATCGTGTTTTTCATTTTTCTGTATTTAGTGTCAACTGCATAAAGTGTTTCCTCCTGTATCTCTCTCAATCGTCTTGAGCCCATTTTTTGTTTTACCTTCCTGTAAGCATTATGAAAGTCCAGTCCATTTTTCATCTCATCCTCCACATCGCAGCAAACGTGATCGATAAGGTCGTACATGAGATGGGAAAAGATTATCTCCTCCCTGCTGATATCTTTAGTAATCCTGTCAATATCTTGCAGGCTAAGTTCACGCATAGTTAAATCCCGGTTTCAGATCAACAATATGCTGAAGTGACTCAATAAACTCTTTCAGTTCATTGATTTTCTCTAGGACAACTGAATGTCCTTTGTCGGTGAGTGCATAATAGATCCTGATCCTGTTATTATAGTTTTCAGAAGCGGTTACGAGGATACCTTCGCTCTCCAGCTTATGCAGTATCGGATATAGAGCGCCATATGACAGTTTGATTTTCCCCTTTGTCATTTCTTCTACTTTACGGGTAATTGCATAGCCATGTGATGGGCCATCCTCTTTTAATAATTTAAGGATAATTGTTTTCATTGATCCTTTGATAAGTTCATTTGGTATCATATTATTTTCTTTTAGTTATATTTCCTTTTTTATATATATCGGTTTCATATATATTGCAAATATTTAATATTAATTTTTACAAATACAAATTTTTTCAGGATTTTTTTCAAAAATTATTTAACCAAATAAAAAATGTATCATATCTTTGACCAATTGGTTAAACTATTTTGTTAATCTTTTTGGTTAAACCTTATGGTTAATTAACATGACTGATAAAGACAAACTAACAGAGGAGAAAATATTCGAAGCCGCAACAGAGGTTTTCGTGGAAAAAGGCATGGATGGGGCCAGAATGCAGGATATAGCAAACCATGCCGGGATAAATAAAGCCCTGCTTCATTACTATTATCGTACAAAAGACCATTTGTTCAATGCAGTCTTCGAAATGATAGCCAGAAAAATATTCATGAAATTTGCCCCTGTATTCGACGAAAACATCACCCTTAATGATAAAATAAGATTCTTCTTCAAAGAGCATATCGCTTTCATGCAGAAGAACCCCAGGCTTCCCGGATTCATACTAAACGAGATCAACAGAAAGCCCGAAAGGATCAAAAAACTCCTTGAAAATGTCGACTTCAAAAAGCTTTGGCCAATGCTTAATGAACAACATAAAGACGAATTAATTAAATACAATATCTCTGAGGACTCCATCCCTCAGATAATTACATCAATTGTCGCAATAAGTGTATTCCCTTTTGCAGCCAGAGGTATAATTGAGATTATCTTCCAGACTATGGGGATCGATTTCGATAAATACACGGAAGAGAGAAAAGAGTTCGCAGCTGATTTTGTTATTAAAGCTATTACTAAGTCCGAAGTGCCTTAAGTGAGCCAGAGATTAAAGTGCCTAAATTTGAAAGAATACTTATGAAAAAGAAAGTCCTGATATTGATTGTGCTGACAACATACAGTACTATTAATCTAAGTGCCCAGAAGATTCTCACTCTCAAAGAGTGCTACGACATGGCAATGACTGCCAGTGCCCTTGCACACGAAAAAGAGACATATAATCAAATCTCTGAGCTGAAAGACAATAACCTGTCAAAGGGCTGGCTGCCAACAATAGATGCAGGTGCAAGCCTTATTTATAACTCCGATGTCGTGGATATAAGCACTGCATTGGCAAACATTCCGGTGCCCGGTCTTGCAGACGCGATTAAACCTCTTCCGCATGACCAGTACAGAATTACAGTAGATATTAACCAGGTAATATACGACGGAGGAGCCATAAGAAGTGCCAGGACGCTGGAAGAAGCCGACCTGCGGGTCAGTCAAAAACAGACCGAGACCGATCTTTACAAGCTCCGGAGCCAGATCAGCACTTATTATTTCAGCATTCTACTGATTGAAAGGCAGAAAGATCTTCTGGTCACATACCGTGATCTTATTGATAAACGGATCGCTTCTATGCAATCAGCTCTTGCCAACGGGGTAATACTGAAGTCGGATATTGATGTCCTGACATCGGAAAAGATAAAACTTGAACAGCAACTGGCTGAAAATGACATCAGAAGAAACTCACTCTCCAGAATACTATCCGACCTTACCGGAACTGAGATAGAATCTTCCACAGAATTCCTTCTTCCCGACCTGCAAATTGAACTTTCCGATGAACTGCTACGGCCCGAACTTCAGCTATTCGACCTGAAGGACAGGCAGCTTGCCGCAGGACTGGAGCTCACTGAAAGCAAAAGGATGCCAAAAGCCTTTGGATTTGCTACCCTGGGATATGGGAATCCTCCGGGAAACAACTTCTTTAAAGATGAGTTTGCTCCTTACTATGTTCTGGGCGCAGGAATCAAATGGAATATATTTGACTGGAACAAGTCAAATAATGAGAAGAAAGTAATTGCACTGCAGCGTGGAATAATAGAGAACAGGAAGAATGATCTGTCAGATAACCTGAAAAGAATGCTCGAATCAAAAAAGGCAGAGATCACAAGCCTTGAAGCACTTATAAATACTGATAATGACCTCATAAGGCTGCGAAAAAGGATTACAGCCACAGCTGAATCTCAGTATGATAACGGGACCATTACTGCTACTGAATACCTGAATGAGCTGAGTTCTGAACGTCAGACTGTTATCAACCACGAAGTACATAAAATCAACCTGTCACTTGCAAAGATCGACTACCTGAATATCAGTGGGAAGGAAATTGAGTGATCAGTACGAAAAGCCAGGTGACAGATGAACAGGATTTAATAATTTGACAAGCAATACATTAATAATATGAAAGCCAGAATTCTTATAATTACCGCGACCATCCTGAGCGCAGGATGCACAGACAAAACAGACAAGGCCGATGCTTACGGAAATTTTGAAGCTACGGAAGTAGTAGTTTCAGCAGAGACCAGTGGCAGAATAATGCAATCTGACAGAAGTGAAGGTGAAGAAATTGAAAAAGGTGATATTATAGCACTTGTCGATACGACTCTCTTTCACCTCCAGAAAGCAGAGATCGAAGCCGGGATGTTAGGTGTAAAAACACGATTGCTCTCAATCAATGCACAGAACGACATCCTTAATCAGCAGATTAAAAATTTGAATGTAAATATTGCACGTACGGAAAAAATGCTGAAGGATGATGCTGCAACACAAAAACAATATGATGATCTGACCGGTCAGGTTGCAGTGCTCAGTAAACAGGTGGCGGCAAATAATACACAAAAAGCCTCTGTGAATGCTGAGCTGTCAGTTCTCGAATCAAAAAAAGCAACTCTCAGCGAACAGATTAACAGAAGCTACGTAAAAAGTCCTCTTAAAGGTACCATAATAGAAAAATATTCCGAAGCAGGTGAGATGACAGCTCCGGGCAGACCACTTGTCAAGATAGCTGACCTCTCAGTCATCAGGCTAAGGGCTTATGTCAGTGGAGCACAGCTGGCAGGCATTAAAACCGGACAGCAGTGTACCGTAAG
>CAYQBZ010000050.1:0-9075 GCA_964415855.1 uncultured Rikenellaceae bacterium | reverse complement strand
CAGCGGGGAAAAAGGTTATATCTCATTCCCGGGAACCATAAGTTATATTTCCGACAAAGCTGAGTTCACTCCCAAAATAATACAGACAAAAGAAGAGCGGGTTACACTGGTATATGCCATAGATGTTGAAGTAATAAATGATGGTACCCTAAAAGCGGGGATGCCGGGTGAGGTAATCTTTTCAATTGTCAACAATTAAGAATATGCCGAAAGCGATCGAGTTATCAGGAATATGTAAAAATTTCGCACAGACTGCTGCCCTGAAAGATATTTCATTATCGGTAAATGAATCGGAGATATTTGGTTTTATTGGTCCTGACGGAGCAGGCAAAACAACTCTCTTCAGGATAATAACCACCCTGATGCTGCCTGATGCCGGAACTGCAACGGTACTCGGCGCAGATTCTGTTATACACTATAAAACGCTCAGAAGAAAAATTGGTTATATGCCTGGCCGTTTCAGTCTTTACCAGGATCTCTCAGTTGAGGAAAACCTGAATTTCTATGCCACGGTATTCGGCACAACAGTGAAGGAGAATTATGATCTCATATCTGATATATATTCTCATATTGAACCATTTAAAAAGCGCCTTGCAGGGAAATTATCCGGTGGTATGAAGCAAAAGCTGGCATTGTCCTGTGCCCTTATCCACAAACCTCAGCTACTGGTCCTCGATGAACCCACTACCGGTGTTGACGCAGTATCGCGGGCAGAATTCTGGGAGATGCTGGGTAAATTGCACAAATATAATATAACAATACTGGTATCAACACCATATATGGATGAGGCCATGAGATGCGACCGGGTAGCCCTTATCCAGGACGGAAAAATTCTTGCAATTGACACCCCCCGTGAGATCAGGAATAATTACAGCAGGAAATTATTTGCAGCAAGATCCGCTGATAAATACAAGCTTATACACAACCTGAGGAAATATCCCGGGACACTTACGGCTTTCCCTTTTGGCGATTCAGTACATATAACCTTCAGTAATGACTCTCCTGACAACTCGCTTTTTGATTTTATGCGCGATGCAGGAATTAATGATCTTGTAGTTGAAGAGACTGAAGCGGGGATAGAGGACAGGTTCCTTGAACTTATGGAAAACGGAAAATAAGAAATGAATAATTCAGTAATAACTGTACAGAATCTGGTCAAGAAGTTTGGGAACTTTGTTGCCAATGATAATCTTTGTTTTAATGTATCCGGAGGTGAGATATTCGGTTTCCTGGGTGCAAACGGGGCAGGAAAGACAACAACCATAAGGATATTATCGGGCCTTTCAAAACCGACTTCGGGTGAAGTTACCGTTGCTGGCTTTGATGCTTACTCCCAGACTGAACAGATAAAAAGGAATATAGGCTACATGTGCCAGAAATTCTCTCTCTATGAAGATCTAACGGTGAAGGAGAATATTATGCTGTACGGCGGTATATACGGTATGAGTAAATCCGTTATCAGGGACAGGATCGGGGAGCTTCTTTTAAAACTAAGATTCACAGATTACCTGAACAGGATAATTGCCGACCTGCCACTCGGACTAAAGCAAAAACTTGCTTTCTCAGTTGCCGTCCTTCACGAACCTAAGATTGTATTCCTCGATGAACCGACCGGAGGAGTGGATCCAATAACCAGAAGACAGTTCTGGGAAATGATATACGAGACTGCATCCAAAGGAATAACAGTCTTTGTAACAACCCATTACATGGATGAGGCCGAATATTGCGACCGTATATCAATAATGAATGAAGGAAAGATAGTTGCTCTTGATACTCCTTCAAACCTTAAAAATCAGTACAATGCAGGTACGGTTGAAGAGGTTTTTATAAAAATTGCCCGACCTTTTAAGAACTGAGATATGAAGAGATTCCTTGGCTTTGTCAGAAAAGAGTTCCTGCATATCTTCAGGGATTACAGGACACTTTTCATACTGTTCGGAATACCGGCTGCCCAGATCCTGATATTCGGCTTTGCCGTAAGCACTGATATCAGGAATGCAGGCATAGCTTTCCTTGACCTCTCGCATGATGAAGTGACTCAGAAGCTGGAGGATAAGATCATATCATCAGGCTTTTTCAGAAGAACTGAAACCCTTCTGAAGTATGATGATATCGACAGGGCCTTTAAAAAAGGAAAAACAAAAGCTGTAGTCATCTTCGAAAAAGACTTCGGGAAAAAACTTACAAGTGAAGGAAAGGTGTCACTGAGCATAATTGCAGATGGATCAGAACCTAATACAGCAACCCTTGTGACAAACTATACAATGGCAATAGTAACTGATTTCATTTCCGGGATTCAACTTCCAGGAAACAACAACATGGTCCGGGTTCAACCTGAAATAAAAATGTTCTATAATCCGAACCTCAAAAGTCACTTTATGTTTGTCCCTGGTGTTATAACGCTCATCCTTATTCTGATATGTGCACTGATGACCTCTGTTACAATAACAAGGGAAAAAGAATTCGGGACCATGGAGGTGCTTCTTGTCTCTCCCCTGCGTCCCGTACAGATAATTCTGGGCAAGGTAATGCCCTATTTTATACTCTCTTTCATTAACATTCTACTGATCCTGGCTCTTTCATGGTTTGTATTTGCACTACCGGTAAAAGGCAGCATAATCCTCCTTCTTGCAGAAAGCATGCTTTATATTCTTATGAGTCTTTCCCTGGGGATTTTAATATCCACAGTCTCTTCAACCATGCAACAGGCAATTTTTATATCACTTATAGGGCTGATGCTACCGACAGTTCTGCTCTCGGGATTTATTTTCCCTATTGAAAACATGCCGGATATTTACAACTATATAAGTATGATACTTCCGCCAAGGTATTTTATAACAATAATAAAGAACATAATGATAAAAGGTACGGGAATCGGTTATATATGGAAAGAAACTCTTATCCTGATATTTATGACAATTGTGTTTATCAGCCTGAGTGTAAGGAAGTTCAGGATAAGACTGGAATAATGAAGGTTTACGTTGGACTGCACGCGACGCATGGTAGAACAGTATAACAAGTCGTGAGTTGTGAACCGTGAGCTTGTAACTTATCTATTTAATTTAAAATGAGAACAATACTTTACCTGATAAGAAAAGAATTTATCCAGATCTTCCGGAATAAATTTATTTCAAAGGCAATCTTCGGAGTTCCCATAGTGCAGATGCTGATACTTGTACCTGCAATAACATTCGAGATAAAAAATGTTAATCTTGTTGTTATAGACAGGGATATGACTTCAGAATCGAGGGGACTGATAAGCAAACTTGAAGGATCAGCTTTTTTCAATATTTCATGGTCGACCTTTTCAGAAACCGAAGCCAACAATCTTCTGCATAGTAATAAATACAGTGCAATATTACAGATTCCCGAAGGCTTCGGGAAAGATATCGGAACAGGACGGACAGCAAAGCTACTGGCTACCATAGATGCAATAAATGCCTCTTCTGCCCAGCTGACATGGGCATATCTCAGTGGTGTCATACGCGTCTACAACGCGGATATACTTACGGAGAATATTTCCATCAATCCGGTAACGCAGAACCAACGAATAGATATAACCAACAGGTACTGGTACAATGAACTCCTGAATTACAAGTATTACATGCTCCCGGGGATACTGGTTATTCTTGTTGTCGCTATAGGTTTTCTGCTCGCAGGATTAAATATGGTGAGGGAAAAGGAAATTGGTACAATTGAACAGATCAACGTAACGCCTGTAAGAAAATATCACTTTATAGTTGCAAAGATGGTGCCTTTCCTTCTTATCGGACTTGTAGATCTGGCACTTGGACTCATAATAGGTAAACTGGCATTTAATATCCCTTTTGAAGGGAGTATACTCCTTATGTTCCTTGGAGCGACTATTTTTCTTATTGCTGTTCTTGGTATGGCCCTTTTCATTTCGACCTTTTCAGGAACACAGCAGCAATATATGTTTGTCGCATTCTTCTGCATGATAATATTCATCCTTATGAGTGGTATTTTCACTCCGTATGAAAGTATGCCTGTATGGGCACAGGATTTCAATCTGGTAAACCCTGTAGCATACCTTATGCGGATTAACAGGATGGTTATGCTTAAAGGTTCGTCAATATCTGATATCAGCAGGGAATTATATTCGCTCGGCATACTCGCGGTCTGCTTTACAAGCTTTGCGGTGCGCCGCTACAGGAAGACAGCTTAGGTAGCAGGATTCCCGGCAATGATGCTATTCTTCCTTTAATGAGACAGTGGCAATAACGGGCCAGTGATCAGAAATAAAAATACCCTTTTCCTTTTTAATGACGGTGGTATGGTCCAGTACTCTCAGACCATTCTTAACAAAGATATAGTCTATCCTGCCTCTCCCCCGTTCATCAGAGAAACCATTGAAAGTATATGCCGGTCCTGCCGGTTTCCTTTCAGATATAATATATGAGTCTCTCATCATCGGAATACTTTCGGCGGGACCTGTAAGGATTGAATATCCAGTGCTTGTCGGCAGCATGTTGAAATCTCCTGTTATTATGAAAGGAAATCCGGAAGCAATCTTCTCAACCTGTTCCATAAGAAATTTGGAACTCATTATTCTTGCTGAATCAGAATCGTGAGCGAAATGCGTATTGAAAAAGAAGAAATGGACATGATTGGTCTTCTCAACTAGCTCCATCCATGTTACAATACGAGGCAGTGAAGATCCCCAGGCCTTTGATCCTGGTATTTCAGGTGTGGGTGAAAGCCAGAAGGTAATTGTCCTCACAAGATCGAATCTCTCCTTCCTGAAGAAAACCGGATTCAATTCACCTTCCCTTGCACCATCGTCGCGTCCCACCCCTGTTGAAATATAATCTGTCAGGAGGGAGTCGAGAAATTCATACTGATGCCATAATACTTCCTGCATACCAAAAATGTCAGGCTTCTGATCATTAATGAAATCAGTAACCTGTGTTGCCCTGTTTGGCCATGCATTGATACTGTCGCGCGGATTATCATAGCGTACATTCAATGTCATTATCTTCAGGACGTACTTATCGGAGCGGTGTGAACATCCGGTAAGAACCAGAAGTGAAATTGAAAAAAGACAGATAAACAGTTTCTTCATCTTTACAATAAATTCATTTAGCTGAGGTCATATGAAATCCCCGGCATATTAATATCCAGACTCCAACCTTTTTTGATCAGTGTTATTTATACAAATATCTTAATCACCTGTTCTGATGCAAAGATAGGCATATGGAGTTAAATAATCATCATACTTTCCCGTTTGCAATGCAGATTCTGCAGCGAAAGTGCATCCACCAAATATTTATATATTTGTAAAATTGTTTTAACGGGATGCCCCAACTCTTAAATAATCCCTGCCACGGAGCCTTGTTAACCATCATAAAAAAAGAATTAATTTATGCCTGATGTAATAAAACTTTTACCTGATTCGGTAGCCAACCAGATTGCTGCAGGAGAAGTTATACAAAGGCCGGCGTCTGTCGTAAAAGAACTGATGGAAAATTCTGTCGATGCCGGGGGAAGGAACATCAGGGTAATAATAAAGGATGCAGGTAAAACACTGATCCAGGTCGTTGATGATGGTGAAGGTATGTCTGAGACCGATGCAAGGCTGGCGTTTGAACGACATGCAACATCAAAAATCACATCGGCAGGAGATCTTTTTGCCATCAGAACAAAGGGATTCAGGGGAGAAGCACTGGCATCGGTCGCAGCTGTTGCAATGGTTGAACTTAAAACCCGAAGGAAAGAGACTGACACCGGCATTAAGATTGTAATCAGTGGTTCAAAAGTTGAGAAACATGAACCCTGCAGCACCACTCCGGGATCAAGTTTTTCTGTTAAAAACCTGTTCTTTAACATACCTGCCAGACGTAAATTCCTCAAATCAGATACTACTGAAACCAGGCATATCGTAAATGAATTTCAGAAAATAGTGCTTGCACATAGTGATATACGATTCTCATTGCACCATAATGACACCGAAATATATAATCTTGCAGAAGGTAATATCAGGCAACGCATCATAAACGTATTCGGAAAACAGATCAATCACGACCTGATTACCCTTGAAACCGAGACAAGTCTGATTAAGATCAGAGGTTTTATTGGTAAGCCTGAAAATGCAAGACGAACATACGGAGAACAGTTCTTTTTTGTAAATAACCGCTTTATGAAGCATCCGTATTTCCATAAAGCTGTTACCGAGGCTTACCAGAATATCCTTCCCGCAGAGGCCATCCCTTCCTACTTCATTTTTATGGAGGCTGACCCGGCATCCATCGATATAAATATTCATCCTACCAAGACCGAGATAAAGTTCGAGGATGAAAGATCTATATGGCAGATATTGATGGCATCGGTGAGGGAAGCTCTTGGTCGTTTTAACATCACTCCTTCGATTGACTTTGAAAGTGAAGCCCTGATCGATATACCTGTCCGAAGATCATCCGACTTAATTCCAGAACAACCCAGGATTGAAATTAATCCACAATATGATCCGTTTAACCGAGAGCAACATCAGTCTGAACGACCGGAGTTTATTGACCGCTTTGAAAGGGAAAATGCTGAGAACTGGGAAAAACTATATACAGCTATTGAAAAAGAGAATGAAAATCCTGAAAAGTATAACGATACGCACAGGAAATTCTTCCAGATCAATTTTAAATATATTACCTGTCCCGTAAAGTCTGGACTTATGGTTATAGACCAGAAAAGAGCCCATGAGAGAATTCTTTACGAACGATTTCTGGATGCCTTAAGAAGCAGGCAGACTGTCAGCCAGGCGGATATGTTTCCTGATACCAGAGAATTAAATCCTGCCGATCTGTTTGTACTGCAGGAGATTGAAGATGAATTGAAGATACTTGGATTCAAAATACGGAACGAAGGGCAGAACAAAATTACTATTACCGGAATTCCTTCATTATCAAACTCTTCTGATCCGTTTGAAATGCTGGAGATCATAATAGAAGATTTCAAGAATACACAGGCTGATCCATCGGCAGGAGCAAAAGAAAAGATTGCATCTGCCATGGCATCAGCTTCGGCTATTCCCTATGGAAAATCGCTGGGGCAGGGAGAAATGGAAAATCTTTTTGATGCTTTATTTGCCTGCCAGGCTCCAAATTACTCTCCTAAGGGAAAACCTGTTATAAACATTTTAACAATAGAAGAAATAGATAAGAAATTTAAATAGGATATTATGACAAATTGTCGGGAATAAGATTTGTTATGTTTTTGGTCCGACTATTGATAAATATTAACATATATTAATATATAGAAGATGAATGGATTTGGAAGAGGCATGTTCTCATTACCACCGGTAGTAAAAAATATTATACTTCTCAATGTAATAATGCTCCTTGCCGATTATGCCGTAAAAAGTGTATTCGGTGTTGATCTTACAATGGTCCTTGGCCTGTATTTCCCCAAGTCTGAACACTTCATGCCGGTTCAGATCATCACACATATGTTTATGCATGGAGGATTCTGGCATATTTTCTTCAATATGTATGCCCTGTACATTTTTGGTCAGGTACTTGAGAATGTATGGGGACCTAAAAGGTTCTTCATCTATTATATGGTTTGCGGTATCGGAGCAGCATTTATTCACGAATCGGTTATATTTTTCCAGTATCATAAACTGATGAATATAATAAGTCCTGACCAGCTTCAAATGGTTCTGGATGAAGGTTCATTATACTTCAGGCAGGGTAAAGTCTTTACTGACAGCACAATGCAGGGACTGCAGCTTCTGCTTAACGTTCCCACAGTCGGAGCTTCCGGGGCAATATTTGGAATTCTGCTCGCTTTTGGAGTACTCTTTCCTAACACACAGCTTATGCTTCTCTTTCCGCCTATTCCGATTAAAGCGAAATATTTTGTCTTCTTTTATGGAGCACTGGAGCTTTATCTTGCAGTAACTCAGCCCGGAAGTAATATCGCACATGCGGCACACCTTGGAGGAATGTTATTCGGTTACCTGCTTATCAGGTACTGGAGAAAAACCACAAACACTTTATACTGATGGGCATCTGGGACGATATTAAAAATACATTCAGCAGAGGGAGCAATCTTTCCAGGTTAATTTATTTGAATATTGCGGTATTTACTATTATAACTATCGTATCAGTTATAGGATTCCTTATCAATAACCAGGAAATTACTGAGAAATCCGTTAATCTTCTCGCTGTTCCATCATCCTTAACCAGGTTAATTGTACGGCCCTGGACATTATTGACCTATATGTTCATACATAAAGATATCTGGCATATACTTTTTAATATGCTATGGCTTTACTGGTTCGGCAGGATATTTCTCGAATACCTCGATCAGCGTAAACTTGTGGCTGTATATCTCCTTGGGGGGATAAGCGGAGCTCTGTTGTATATACTCTCCTTTAATATTTTCCCTGCCTTCAGCGATCTTGTCGATGTGTCTGTTGCGATCGGGGCTTCAGCTTCTGTTATGGCAATTGTTGTGGCTATAGCGGCATATGTTCCTGATTATACTATTCATCTCTTCCTTTTCGGAAGGATAAAGATCAAGTACATGGCACTTGGGATCTTTGTCCTGACATCAATAATGGATTTCTCTGTCAACTCCGGGGGGAAACTAGCCCACATCGGCGGAGCATTCTTCGGATACGTATATATCCTGAATCTAAGAGGGGGCAGAGATATTGGACGGGGATTCAACAGGCTTATCGATTTTTTCGTGACCTTCTTCAAACCGCGCCCTAAGATGAAAGTCACATATAAAAAGCCGGCAGACGATTATGAATACAATAAGGTAAAAGCTGAGCATCAGAAGCAGATTAACCACATTCTTGACAAGATATCAAAGGGGGGATACGATAGCCTGACAAAGGAAGAAAAAGAGATGCTGTTTAAAGAAAGTCAGAAGAAAAATTAACCTTCAAAATCTGTCCGTTAATATAAGCGCTGAACAGTCTTGTCAAAAATCAGAAACCCTTAGGGCTCGTTTCTCATTAATCCTGATAAATTCGTATTTATATATTTTAATAATTGAAAAGAATACTATATAAAATACTTCTTGTCCTTAATGTCATACTGGCCTTTGCACTTC
>CAYQBZ010000049.1:0-12673 GCA_964415855.1 uncultured Rikenellaceae bacterium | reverse complement strand
GCCCCTGATATTCTGCGCCAGAAAAATCGCCCGGGAATGTTTTGAGCATTCTGGATTTAACGCCATCTCCCAGGCCTACTTTCCCATGACAGGATGCGCAGTTCTTATTATACAATGCCATGCCTGCCTTGTTGCTTGCATCACCTTTTGCAACAGGATTTTTCATTGATTTAAAGTTTGCCGGTACAACCCATGGTTTATCCTGGGCTGTCAATGAGGCACTCAGCATTAAAACCGCAGCGCCGATAAATAATAATTTCAAAGTTTTCATAATAATAGAGTTTTAATTAATGAGTCAAATACAAATATCGTGCAGAAGTCTGTTGTTGCCACCGAATTTCACTATTAATTTCAGCATGTCACCAACATCCTTTGCCCCTTTTAGGTTTATCAAACAAAGATAAAATTATCAGAGGAACTGGCAAAAAAACTTAGGCATAATCGTCCTTTTTCCTCCTGTTTTTCTCCACTTTCTTCTAGTCGTTCCAATGTGTAAAACTGACATAATAATTCCAGAAGGAGCAATGCCAAATACAATGTAAAACGCAGGGAAATAACACCTGAAATAATTTTGGAGTAACAGAAAATAGCATTATTATTGTTATATCAATTTGATTTTTTCTTTTCCGGCTGCCTGCTCTTTTAAATAGCTGCAAAACCTGTTAACGGATTCATTACATCAATCCATGAAACAGAAAATGAATGAGTCATTTTTATCCCGGACCCAAGTCGATACAGGAAGCTTTATTCTGAACAATTATTATCATTATTTGAAAAGAAGTTTACTATGAAGGAAAATTTTCACATGAATATTAAAATACCTGCCGGTTTAATAATATTTTTTATTATTCTGCTACCTGGCTGTTATAACGAAGACTCATTATACAATGAAATAAAAACAGGTTCCGTTGAACCTGCGGATAGTGTATTAAGTGTTGAAAGGGCAGAGGAATATGCTGTTGAAGCGCCTCCGTTCAGTGATGGTATATATCCGTGTACTGATTGCCATGCATTTTTTGAACCTAATCCGGTAAGAAGAGAGCTGGTTGAATGGCACGATGATATATCAGCAATCTTTAATCATGACAGTGAAAACCGCTGGTGCCTCGACTGTCATGACCTTAATAACAGAGATTCTTTAAGGTTAGCCAGCGGAAAGTTATTGGACTTTAAGGAGTCGTATAAACTGTGCGGGCAGTGTCACGGTGAAAAATACAGGGACTGGAAAGTCGGGGTACACGGGAAGAGGACAGGTTACTGGAACGGTGAAAAAGAATATCTGCTCTGCGTACACTGCCATAGTCCGCATTCACCTAAATTTAGGGAGCTTGTTCCGGAACCTCCACCGGTGGCACAGGAAAATATTAAGTAATCATAATAATTGAATATATCAGTAATGAAAAAAGATAATTCAAGAAGATCATTTATAAAAAATATTTCGCTGGCAACATTCTCAGCACTTGCACTTTCGGGCTGTGATATGGAAACATTTGACGAGTTTCTTCAGCAGAATTTCAGAACATTATCACAACAGGAGAAGGACGACATAGTAAGAAATCTTGAGAAAAAATATAAAGCAAAGTATGGAAAAGAATTTAATGTATCTGACAAAGAGGCATTAGATGGCACTTTATTTGGGTATGCACTCGATTTATCGAGGTGTATCGGATGCAGAAGATGTGTCTATGCCTGCGTGGATGAAAATAACCAGTCTCGTGATCCTCAGATCCAGTGGATCGAAGTACTACAGATGGATAAGGAGAGAGGTGTCGATTTTGCACATTCCACATCACAATATAATCCTGAAAAGGTACCGGAGAAAGGATATTTTTATGTTCCGGTCCAATGTCAGCAATGTGAGAATCCTCCCTGTGTCAAGGTCTGTCCCGTAAAAGCAACATGGAAAGAACCGGATGGCATTGTAGTTGTTGATTACAACTGGTGTATAGGTTGCCGTTATTGTATGGCCGCCTGCCCTTACGATGCAAGGCACTTTAACTGGGGTATGCCAAATGTTCCGATTGAAGAGATGAATACTAAAGTACATTATCTGGGGAACAGGCCCAGGAAGAAGGGTGTGGTGGAGAAGTGCACTTTCTGTATTCAACGGTGCAGGGAAGGAAGATACCCGGCCTGTGTTGAGATATGCCCGGTAGGCGCCAGAAAGTTTGGCAATCTGTTAGATCCTGAAAGCGAGATAAGGTATATACTGGAAAACAAACGTGTACTTGTACTGAAACAGGAGTTAAATACTCAACCTAAGTTCTATTATTTCTTCGGCATTTAAAAAAACTGAAAAATATCTCTCTCTTAAATTGATTGAAGTTAATAAACAAAATGTAACATGAATTTTATTCGTTTCATTACTGGCAGCATGAAAATAATTTTTACCGGCAGCAAAACATATTTTGCCTGGTTAATATTATTATTACTGTTAATCCTGTGGGGAATATATGGTTATGCTGATCAGCTTACTCACGGATTGATCAGGACCAGTATGCGGGATTCTGTTTCCTGGGGGTTTTATATCGGGAATTTTACATTCCTTGTCGGAGTTGCTGCAGCTGCTGTTATGTTGGTTATACCAGCCTATATCTATGACTGGAAGCCTATTAAGGAAATTGTAATCTTTGGTGAACTGCTGGCCGTATGTGCTGTAATCATGTGTATTTCATTCATACTTGTAGATATTGGAAATCCTCTCAGATTCTGGCATATGTTGCCACTGATCGGCACGATGAACTTTCCCTCATCCATGCTTTCATGGGATTTTTTCGTTCTCAGTATCTATCTAATACTTAATCTGGTAGTGGTAACTTATTTGCTTTATTGTGTCTTCTACAAAAAGGAATATAGAAGATCTTTTGTTTTACCACTTGTTTTATTCAGTATACCGATGGCAGTTGCCATTCATACAACCACAGCTTTTCTATATAATGCTTTACCGGGACGAATATTCTGGAACAGTGCCTTGCTTGCACCAAGATTTTTAGCCTCAGCATTTTGCTCAGGTCCTGCGATTCTGTTGATCCTTTTCCAGATACTCAGAAGAACTACCAGATTTGAAATTAAAGATGAAGCGATCTGGAAAATAGCAGAGCTCATGGTATATGCAATGTTTATTTACCTGTTTTTTACCATTGCAGAACTTTTCAAGGAGTTCTATTCAGATACTGAGCATATTTTATTCTGGAAGTACTTACTATTTGGTATTGGAGAACATAAAGAAATTGTTCCCTATAGCTGGTCATCAATTATTATGGGATGTACAGCATTTGTTCTTTTCCTGATCCCGAAAACCCGGAAGAATTTAATTACTTTAAATATCGGTGCAATCCTGATATATGGAAGTGTTTATGTTGAAAAAGGAATAGCTCTCATTATTCCGGCATTTACACCTGATGTTCTGGGCCAGATCTATATCTATACGCCTTCGTGGACGGAGATCAGGACTGCAGTCTTGATATTTTCAATAGGATTTTTGCTGTTTACATTTTTATCAAAAATTGCGATAGCAATTGTTTTTGAAGATTACAATATTGACAGTTTAAAACCCGGAAGAATAAGCAGGTAGAATAATTTAGGCCTGCATAAGATTTTGATTTTCCTTGCCGGAAGGAAAGATCTGATATATTGGTACCTGCATATTTCAAATAAGAAGGGACACACTTTGGCGCATCCCTCTTTTTATTTGTTTTTTTAACTCTGTTACAAGTTACTTCTTGAATGTCCTCATGTAATTGACCAGGTTCCAGATATCTTCATCTGAGAGTTTTCCCTCATATTTTGGCATGTCTCCATTTCCTGTTTTTGTTTTGTAGAAATGCTCACCATCCGTCTGGCTCTGGAACTCCGCTTTGGAAAAGTCCGTTGCAGCTGTTTTCAGTGATCTTGATTTTGGTCCGTCACCCAGTCCTGTTCTCCCATGGCAGGCAGCACATGTCCTTGCATAAATAGCCTGTCCTGCTTTTACGCTTGCATCATTTGCTGCAACAGGATTTTTCATCGATTTAAAATTAGCAGGCACGACCCAGGGTTTAGTCTGTGCTGACAGTGTTGCACTTATCAAAAGAACTGTAGCACTTACAAATAATAGTCTCAAAGTTTTCATATTTTATTTTTTAATTTAACAGTTGATATACAATTATCGTGCTAAAGTATATTAAATTCTGAATTCTTCTTTCGCTTTATGATGATCAGCATCTTTTTTTATCCTGATAAGGCTGATCAGTGCATACAAATAGTGCCCCCATACTCCGGCAAGGAGTATTGAGAGGGTATAGATCATCCATTTTGGAGGTGTTTTTGTCCAGAGTGCCCTGTGTGATTCAGGAATGAAGTAATCAGTAGGTACACCCCACATGAGGGTTTGCTTCCTTTCAACATTACCAAAAGTATAATTATCATCGAAACGTGCCAATATAGTAATATTACCCTCCTTGTCGCCAGGCAGGTCAGAAGGAAACTCAACTGTCGCCGTTCCTGATTCATCAAGGTAGAGTTCGCTGATCGGAAGCAGGCTGAACATACGCGGAACATAGATCATCACAACCTCATCAGGAACAGGTTTTTCCGAGTTGCCTTCCATAACCCTGGCAGTTACTGTAATAGTCTTGACACTATCAACTTCCGATAATACCAGGTCAAGCTTTACATCCTTAATCGTCAGTTCAGATGTTCCGGCCTCAATAGTATCATTCCCCTTGTACTCGGAACTGAAAGCCCACATCCCGTCAGTATCTGTCATTAGCTTCATATCATCAGTAAGATCGAGCAGGGCAATACCTTTTTCATCTGTTATACCTGTGCCAAGCAGTTCCAAATCATCCGTACCGGTATAAAACGATATCTCCATCCCCGGAATAGGCAGCTCCATCCTGTTCTTAGAATAGGTTAGAGAAGTTTTCAGGGTACGCTGATCATCGGTATTTTTAAAATACTGGAGCTGGATATAAGGGCTTATCACATCAACATCCTGCGAGAATAGTTTCACTGTAAATACAGAAAGTAATGCAATGACAGGTATAATATATAATTTATTTTTCCTCATGTCAGTAATCGGTTTATTCACTACTTCAGTATTTCATTTTTGTCCTCTTCCTGCATTTCAGAAATTGAAATGATGGGAGCTATTTTTGATATCAGCATGAAAAGCATCACAAATACTGATACTCCGGCCATGGTAAGTGACCATTCAACCCATGTAGGTGAATATTTGATCCAGTCGGGCCTGACATCCTGGATAGGCAGGAAAGGTGTTTCCAGGGTCGGTATAACAATTATATAACGGTTCACCCACAGAGCAGTAATAGCAATAATGGCTGCAACTGTAATATTCGGTATAGTCCTGAATCTCGGGAAAGCTATAATAATACCCGGAAGTAAAATTCCCACATAGTTTGCAAAGATAAACAACGAATAATATTCAGTGAACAGCTTATCAATCAGGATCGAGTCCATTTTTATTGATCCATACCATTTTGTAAGGTAATCACTGAATGTAAAATATCCGTAGAAGGCTGCAATCACAGTCAGCAGCACTCCAACATTCACAAAATGCCGCTTTGTAATATAATCCTCAAGGTGATACACTTTCCTGAATATCCACATCAGGATGATCAATAATCCGGTACCGGAGAAGACAGCTGCAATCACAAAATAGGGGCCAAAAATCGTCGAATGCCAGCCCGGTTGCAGAGTCACACCGAAGATCCATGCCAGAACGGAGTAAACGATAATGGCTATGGCAATGATCATTGCCGACATAATCATCCGTGCACTTGATAATATTTTCTTTTGGTTTTCTGTACCGGTAAAACCGAGGGACAGAATTTTATATAATTTCTTCTTCCACGGCGGGACATTCAGATACGGGTAATCGCGGAGAATTGCAAAGTCTTCGATAAATGAGAGATACAGGTAAATAAAGCACCCGATGAGGTCCGTGCTTATTGCAATAACGTCCCATGTAATCGGAGACTGGATCCTTGGGTGCGTAAACAGGAAATAGAGCCTGTCGAGACGACCGATGCAAAAGAATATAAAGAATGGCCCGATAACGAGTGATATCACAGTAATTAATTCAGCCATTCTTATTACTGGTTTTCTCCAGCCTGTATGGAAGAGATGTAAAACGCCTGAGATAAGCGCTCCTGAATAGCTTAATCCCATGAAAAAAATGAAGTTTACAATATATAATCCCCATACAACATTGTCGCGCATGCCCGTAACAATGTGTCCTTTATCGATCTGCTGTATCAGCCCGTAAATCCCTACCGCAAAAAACGCCAGGAAAATAAAGAATGTTATATACCACTTATAACTGGTCTTCTCGATCTCAGGAGTGAGATCCGTCATCAGTTTTCTGTCAGCTTCCATATTCATTCCAGGTTTAAATAGTATAGATTATCGTGGTCCTGCATCCCTGTACCGGTCAGTAATAGATTTATCCTGATCCTCAAGTCCTCTTTCAACAGGGAACATTCGTTGTGAAGGAGGCAGATAATATACACTTGGAAGTGTCCCCAGTTCCTCCCTGTACCTGTAACCGGCCCTGTCGAGCATCAGTTTGCTGAATCTCAGGGTCTCAACACCGTTAGTTACGGTATCCTCGAGTATATCGCCAAAATATATCACTCCCATAGGACATGCCGAAACACAACGTGGCAGTTCATTTTTCCTGAGCTTATCCGCGCAGAAAACACACTTACCGACAGTTCCTTCAACTGCCGGTATATTTGTCTCCGGATCATATACATGTCCTTCAGGCACCTCAACCTCCGGGTCCTTCCAGTTAAATACCCTTGCTGAGTAAGGACAGCCTGTCATACAGAATTTGCAGCCGATGCAGCGCTGATTATCTATAAGAACAATCCCGTCAGGGCGTTTGAACGTAGCTCCAACCGGACATACGCTCACACACATTGGCTTGTCGCAATGGAAGCAGGGTCTTGGGAACCAGTACCTGGCAGTATGATAATCATCCTGTAAAAGGTACAGTTTCATCCACTCATGATCTTTTGGCAGAAGGTGACCTTCCTGGCATGCTCTTACACATGCCCTTGCATTCGTACATTTAGACAGGTCAATCACCATAGTGAACTTCCGGTTGGGAAGGCCTGTCCTGGCCTCTTCCTTCAGCTCGTCCAGGATCTCTTTGGCAGGTTTAATATCGTCCTGATCAACCTCAACAAGTTGCCCGTCCTGCGAAAGGAGCTTTACTGTCTTTCCCGACCTGGCCTTAGCTTCACGGCTTTTCAGTAATGATGAACCTGCAAGTCCGGCAACGGAAATTGCACCAACTCCTGCACCAACATTTTTTAAAAATCTCCGTCTTGAAGATTTTCCAGCTTCAGTATCCTCCATCTCACTCATCCTGTATGTATAAAATAATTAATGATCATCAGACCGGTGATATCCTGAAATCATGCCCCAGAAAAGAGATGAGGGTTTGGCACCCAGGGTACATGTATAAATGTGTATCACCATAAAAATGGAGAGAAAGAATCCTGTTGTTATGTGAAGGATGTCGTTTATTAACAGACCGCTTAAACCAAGAATATTGCTAATAGCTATCTCCGGGAACAGTAAAACTATCCCGGATATAATTAACAGAGGCATTCCGACATACATCGCCAGGACATATGAAAATTTTTGCAAGGGGTTAAATTTCCTTTCCATGGTAACAGGAAACGGGTGTTTCTCTCCTCTGAACATTCCAAATGCATAGTATCTTAACTGTTGAAGAAGGTCGGACCAGAAGTTCTCTTTCCTGATCCTGTAGTACCTTCCATTCTTTGTGACAGCATTACCTGTAACAAATATCACATAATTGGCTGTAAGAATAATTGCAGCAAAATTATGCCATTTTACAGCTTTGGCAAAACTGACCATGTAAGCGGCATTTTCCTTATCGGTATACTGCATGCTTATTCCGGTAATGATAAGTATCAAAAACAAAAGAGCATTTGCAACATGCCAAAGCCGTATCCATTTTGGGTATAAATACATCGTGAAACTCTTTAATATGTGTTTTTATTCTTCCTGATCCTGAATGCAATGTGAACACCTATAACCAGGAGTAATCCAATGAATATTATGAGGCTGAAAATAATAAGGTACTCATTTCTGTTGGCTCCTATAACATACGATTCATTCAGAATAATACCGTTGAAGAAGCCGGACTTCCTTTGTTCCTTTGACTGGAACTTGTAAAGAGTGGCCATCAGTATGGAATTCTGCGAGTGACATTCATTACAGCGCCTGACAGCTTCTTCTTTCGGTTTGATAAGGTGAGAGACCAGGATACTGTCATTAATGACCGTATGGCACTCGATGCACCTGACATTCCTGAAATGGACAGCCTGGTTGGGCAACCATTCATGGGTCTTCAGTATATTGATCTCGCTTCTTTCCGTAAGAAGCTGGAAATGACTGAAGTTAGCATGGCAATCCAGACAAATGCTGTTATCATACTGTATTGTCTCCTTAATATTTTCCGTATTCCTGACATTTATTCTGTAGGTATGAGGATTATGACATTTCCAGCATGAAAAACCATCTTCCTCAAGCTTGTAATGAATACTTTGCTGATATTCGGCCTCTATTTCCTCAAAGTGATACTGTGCAAATGCCTCATCACCACCATGACAATCTATACAGTTATAATTCTGTTCCATACGTAACTCTCCGGAGTGAGGGAAAGTGGAATATTCGGTTGAATGGCAGTCTGTACAACTGAATGTCTTATGGTTTGAATTGTAAAATTCTGTCCTGTCAAGTACCCTTTCAGAGCACATGAGCGCTGTTACCTGACGTCCAAGGCTCTCATTTGTATACTCATATTTACTCTGGCCATGACACTTGAAACAAAGTTCGTTATCGTCATAAAAAGGTGATACAAATGTTGTACTGTCCTCCGTTTTCTTATTATTCTGATCAACCTGCCTGTAACCGGACACCCTGGCATTAGCTACAGAAGCAAAACATGTCAAAAACAAAGCAGGAACAAACAGAAATCTGAATATCTTCATCAGCTGATCTTAATTGATACTTAAAACCTAACAGTAATATTGAATCCTACCAGGTAATCACCCTTTGTAAAATCATTCGTGTTGAATACAATATTCCTCTGATTTATTATCTGATTGTAGTTGGCTATGAATATCTGGAAACAATGGGTAGCTGTACTTATTTCCCAGCCAAGCGCGAGGTTAGGCTTAGGTTGCTCATCAAGATCCTGTTTTGTCAGTAGCTGGTCATACTCAAGCATCAAGGAATGAGATCCGAACAGGTTAGCCCTGGCTCCTGCCGATAAACCCAAATTCAGATTCTTATAACCGGTAGAATCGCTCATTCTTGGTACTGAATTGAAATATATGAATGACGGAGCTACCTGAAGAGATATCTTCTCACTCATTTTGCGGGCAATAATAAGTTGGGTGAAATAGGACATCCTGTGAATGTCCTTATAGCTTGCCTCAGGACCGAAGGCATCTTTCGCCCTCATGTCAAATACCAGATTTCCATAGTACGACATAGAAACTGGCATGCTATTATCTTCGGTCTGCTGCAGAATCAAATACTTCCACTGAATATCCTGAAGCTTATAATCCTTTGTTGTGCCTGCTCCTACCATTAATTTTTCAGTTATACTGTAATTAAGTCCGATTCTTGTATTGGCGGTACCGTAAATACCGTAAAGGTTATGGTAGTTTTCTATAAGACTGAACCGGTGTTGTATATTCATTTCCAGACCGCCCTTGTAGGGAGCTTCAATTGTTTGATTATCAATCAAAAGAGCCGTACCAAAAGTAAATCGGACGGGCCTGGATTTTTCCTGTGTCTGAGCTTCGTCCTGTGCGAACAAAGACGTAATTAATAATGATAAAGTCAGAACTATAAGAATCTTTTTCATGTTAATAGTATTTATCAGGTTTGATTATTTTTTATTATTCAGGGCTCCCTGGTTTATCCAGATGAGTACTTTCTGTTTTTCAGCATCAGTTGACTTGGCAGCATGGTCCGGCGAGGTCATCCTTACATACAGTTTGCTGGTCTCCCCGGGAGGAGTTATTGCTTCCCAATCCAGAAGATTCTGGTATGCCACACCGGCTTTGAGAATCGGATGCTGTATGGCACCATGACAGGAAAGACAATTCGCCGTAAATATTGGCTGTATATCAGTCTGAAAATAGATTGTATCAACCGGACTGACCTTGGGAAAAATAATAGCATATTTTTCACACGAGGATATTCCGGCAATCGCTGCAGCAATAAACAATGCAACCACAATCTGTCTTATCCTTTTAAGTTTTTGATCCATATCTATAATATTGTTAATTAATTCACAAATATATCCTATAAATGCAATTAAATGATTTTTACCTGCAATAAAATAACAAATACACCTATGTTGTTTGTCATATTTAAAATTGATCTATGTCATTACTGATAGTGATAAATATCTATTTTGTAATTTCATAAATAAATTACGTAAGCACAGGTCATAAAATATACGGAAAATTCAGTATCAGAACTAATTGTAATTATGGCAGTAAGTCCTGCATGGCGACATACCGTTGACTGAAATCAGAGCGGATTATTTCTTATAATACTGAAGTATCTCGGGCATTGCCTCTTTGATCCTGGCAATTCTCCTGGCATCTGACGGATGTGTGCTCATAAACTCCGGAGGCTTTTCACCTCCAATGGCACTCATTCTTTCCCAGAATCCAATTGCTGTCTGAGGATCATAACCGGCAAGCGCCATAAAAATGAGCCCCAGCTTATCGGCTTCCAGAACATGATCCCTTGAATATGGCAATAACACTCCGACCAGGGCACCAACACCAAATGCCAAATAATAAATATTCCTTGTCTCTTCAGGCTTATCCTTGACTGCTTCGCTTAAGGCAATCCCGCCAAGCTGCAGTAACAATTGCTGGCTCATCCTTTCATTCCCATGACGTGCAACAGCATGAGTAATCTCATGACTTATCACAACCGCAAGACCATTCATATCCTTCAAATCTGCTCTGCATACTTTTTGCAGCGAAGAAGAACTCAACTGAGTTTGAAATATTTGTTCCGACCTCTCTTACTGCAGTGCTGTTTATTTTATCAGGCGAAGGGGGATTTTCCTTCATAAATTCCTGGTAACTGGCAATACCCATCGAAATCATCTCTGATTCCGGTAGTATGCTTATTTGCCGTCTTCCGGTAACAGGCACTACGGAACAACTGATAACTGCAGCAGAAATCAGGATAAAGGAAATATAATGTAATTTCTTCCTCAAAGGAATCCAGATCATTATCTATTCCGGTTATAACTATAAACCATCAAAACTTATACTCATTATCCTCTATCAGCTTATCAGCGATCCTTCTTCTGGCATCCTTAACATTTATGCAAGCCACCCTGGTCAGGTTCTCGATTGCCTTAACAAGGGAGGGACATGATTCAGGAGATGAGAAAGAGCCTATCGCTTCAAGCGCTGACTTTCTTACAATACCGGCAGTATCGTTCAGGTTAACATCAAGCATATCCTTATAAAGCGATATGTCTCCTTTAAGAGATCCCAGCTTTTCAACTCTTAATGCCAGAGATTCGGAAACATAAGTCTCCATCATCATTTCCGCAATATTATTAAGAACCTCCTGTTCGTTTATAAGGGATTTCTCGAATTTCTTTGTTGCACCGTTAATACAGATCAGTATTACCTTTTTGAAGTTCTTGATATACCTTGTCTTTTCCTGGAAATATGTTTCCCCGGCTGTCTTACCGTCTGAAATTCTTCCCAAATCGGAGTATAGCTTCTCAGCCTCTCCGAAAAGGTCAAACTCACCTTTCATGGCACGCTTCATCGCCGTGTCGACAACAAGGAGGCGGTTTATCTCATTGGTCCCTTCAAATATCCTGTTTATCCTCGAGTCACGGTAACCTCTTTCCACGGCCATCTCAGCTGAGTATCCCATACCTCCGTGAATCTGAACAGCCTCATCAGCAACAAAATCAAGCATCTCCGATCCTACAACCTTAAGAATAGCCGCTTCAACAGCATAATGACTTATGGCTTCTATGGATGCTCTCCCGTAATCACCGCAGTCTACCGTAAGTTTCTCCATCAGGGAATCAACATCCCTGCTCACCCTGTAGACTGCTGATTCAGAGGCGAAAAGACGGATCACCTGTTCGGCCATTTTATGTTTCAGAGTACCGAACGTTGAAATAAGTACTCCGAACTGTTTTCTCTCATTAGCATATTTAACTGAATCGGTAATAGCTTTTTTAGCTGCCCCTATGACGTTCGCACCAAGCTTCAGCCTTCCCATATGAAGAATACTGAGAGCGATCCTGAATCCCTCACCTCTTTTACCCAACAGGTTT
The DNA here is from genome assembly GCA_964415855.1 of uncultured Rikenellaceae bacterium. Lineage (GTDB taxonomy): Bacteria > Bacteroidota > Bacteroidia > Bacteroidales > VadinHA17 > LD21. The sequence goes on along the minus strand of CAYQBZ010000049.1, from coordinate 285 downwards.
TCAACCGGCACCATTACATCATTAAAATAGATTTGTGCTGTGGATGATCCTTTTATACCCATTTTATGTTCATCGGGACCGATAACAACACCAGGATATTTAGTCTCCACGATGAATGCACTAAGTACCCTGTCGGTATCAATTTTGGCAAATACCACGAGAGTGTCGGCGAATCCTGCATTGGTGATCCACATCTTCTGCCCGTTAAGGATATAGTGTTTCCCGTCTTCACTTAACCTGGCATTTGTTTTTCCCGAGTTGGCGTCACTACCTGCCCCGGGCTCC
>CAYQBZ010000048.1:0-12831 GCA_964415855.1 uncultured Rikenellaceae bacterium | reverse complement strand
TTGTTCCCAATCCCAATAAAGAAGCACTGGAAGGTGCGGGACCAGCATCGGTGCAACTGGTAGCAACCAGAGATGCCAGGAAAATCATATCAGGAGAATTCGGTATAAAAATCAAGTCATTGCTGGATAGCCTTAAAATCCAGATGATAGTATTGAAAGAACCTGATAAGAGTATTAAGGAAATAATTGAAATGTTAAACAATTAAATTAACAAAAATGCCACAGATGAACGGGACAGGACCTGAAGGCAAAGGACCAAAGTCTGGCCGGGGCCTCGGGTTATGCAAAAAGGATCTTAAAGATGAAGAGATTGCCAGGCTTGGCAAAGGCCAGGGCAAACGACGTAAATCCGGAGGAGGCACCGGAAAGGGAAAACGCCTTCACAGCGGATCGAAGAATTAATTAAAAACAGATATTATGCCAGGATTCAATCAAACAGGCCCGATGGGACAAGGTCCCATGACAGGCCGCAGAATGGGCCGCTGCACTAATTTTGGTGCAAGCCTGAAAAATGACGTGGAACGAGATATCAGACCTGGATCTACTTCCGAATCCCAAACTCAACAAATCACCGGAAGAGGTTTTGGATTTGGATTTGGTCGCGGAAGGGGAGGCAGAGGTCGCGGTATGGGACGGCAAAACCGTTTCAGAGGAGAATTTTAACTCTTATTATTAACATTATAATAATTCATATGAAAAAACGTATAGCCATCCCATTGGAAAACGGGATACTGTGTCCCCATTTTGGTCACTGTCAGCAATTTGCCATCATCGATACTATGAACAGATCAATATCAGAAGTAAATATGGTCACACCCCCACCCCATGAACCGGGACTGCTTCCCGCATGGCTTGCCGAAAAAGGAGTAACAGATGTTATAGCAGGGGGCATGGGGCAAAGGGCCATTAATCTGTTTAATCAACAAAAAATAAACGTTTTTGTCGGTGCGCAGGTAAAAAGTCATGGGGAACTGGTAAGTGACCTTCTGAATGATTCCCTGACTGCCGGAGCAAATTATTGCGACCACTAATCCTGCTGAAGGATGATATCTGATCACCGCTGCTTTTACTGTTTCACCAGGGCTTTTGAAAAGTTGCTTGAAAAAGAGAATATCTCCGGGAAACAATGGACCAGGCAACCCGTAATGAATTTGGCATTGACCATTCAGCCATTATGAAGGAAAAAATCAAAAACGTCAGAAGCATACTCTACCTGGGAGATAATGCGGAAGAGATAGTCTTTGACAAACTATGTATAAAGACCATGGGTCACTCCAATCTGACTTATGCGGTAAGGGGAGCACCCATCATAAATGATGCAACTATGGAAGATGCCGAATATGTTGGAATGAAAGATATTGCCAACGCGATTTCAAATGGTTATGATGCTCCTTCCACACTTCCTGAAAAATCAGACAGGCAATTTCAGAAGTATTTCAGGGAATCTGACCTTATCATATCCAAAGGACAGGGAAACCTGGAAGGATTGCTTCCATTGTACGATGACCGGATATTTTTCCTTTTAATGGTCAAATGTGATGTCATTGCTGAATTTTTAAAAGTCAGGAAGGACAGCTTTGTGGTATATAATGCATGCATTCAGATATGAAACCGGAAACATTATCCATTATTTCAATAGTAAAATGATAAGCTTTGGTCCTGTTTTATCGAGAAGACTAGGTAAAAGCCTTGGTATAAATAATATTGTCACTCCAAAGACCTGCTCGTACAACTGCATTTATTGCCAGGTCGGTAATACGACAAGGCAAAGCAGTAGCAGGGAAGCATTTTTCAAACCGCAAACCATACTGAATAAAATCGAACAGCACATTGAAAAACTTAATAATGAGAACCGTCCAGATTTTCTGACTTTTGTTTCAAACGGGGAACCAACACTCGATTCAAGCCTGGGTGAAGCCATCACTTTGCTGAAGAAAACCGGTATCCCGGTAGCGGTAATAACAAATGCATCCCTGCTCGAGGTTGAAACTGTAAGGGCAGATCTCAGTCTGGCAGACTGGATCTCATTAAAAATAGACGCCGGTGACAGCAACACATGGATGAAGATAAACCGTCCTGTCAGCAATCTCGATTTTGACACCATACTGAATAATATATATGTGTTTGCCAGAGAGTATAAGGGAATACTATGCACCGAAACCATGCTGGTTAAAGAGACGAATGACTCTGCTGATAATTTCAGGAAGCTGGCGGAAATTATTAAAAAGATAAGTCCGCGGAAAGCATACCTTGCTGTACCTACAAGACCCCCATCAGTTTCATCAGTAAAGGCTCCGGATACGAAAACACTGAATCTCGCATGGCAGATTTTTAATAATATGAGGATAAGGACAGAATTGCTGACAGGTTTCGAAGGTATCGATAATGGATACACAGGCAATATATATGATGATATCCTTAATATTACAGCAGTTCATCCCTTACGGGAAGACTCACTCATTAAGCTCCTGGAAAATGATCATGCAGATTTTAGTGTCGTAAGGTCGCTGTTACGACAACGGCTGATACGTTCGACAAAATACAACGGGAATAAATATTACCTGCGCGAATATCATATGAATTTGTAAAATGGCCGAAACAGACAACCTGTATAAAGAACTTGAGAAGGACGTCCGGTATTTTGAAGGATTAAAAGCGTGCTTCAACTGTGGGATATGCACTGCAATATGTCCAGCTGCAGAGGTTAGCGACTACGATCCCAGGATGGTGATAAGCATCGTACAGCAAAAAGACGAAGAGGAACTTAAAAAATTGCTGAAAAGCGATACCATCTGGAGATGCGGGGAGTGCTTATCCTGTAAAACACGCTGCCCACGTGGAAATACGCCGGGTTACATAATACAGGCATTAAGGGCCCTGTCAATAGAAACCGGATTATTTACCGAAAGCACACAGGGAAGAAAACAACTGGCAATAAAACGCACAGTAGGCGATCATATCCTGAAATATGGCTATTGCGTATATATTGATGAAGTGGATAATGAAATGTATCCTGAACAGGGACCGGTCTGGGAATGGTTGCGGTTAAACAGGAAAGCAATACTTGAACGCCTTGAAACAAGCTATAAAAAGGATCAGCCTGGAACACTGCGCAATACGTCGGGGGAATCGCTTGATGACCTTAAAAAGATATTTGATGAGACAGGGGGTACCAAACGGTTTGAAAAGATAGAAAAGCTCTCTGCTGAAAAAGCTAAAGAGCTTAAGATATACTTTAAGGATGGTAAGGATGATTACTTCAGATTCCTTTATAATGAATAACCAGGCTCCTGCTGCCAACGGCTAAATTAAACGAGTAATGAAGACAAGGAAAAATGAGATATGGGCCGCCTACCAGAAAGAGATTGCTGACGATCATTATTATTTCGCACGAAGCTGCATCAGGCAAAACTTCTTCCCCGCAGCTGAAAATCTATATCTGAATATACTCCGTAATGAACTGGGTAAAGATGTTTTTGATGATGCAAAGCAGACAACCTGCACAGGTATTGCCTATCACTCGGGACTTATTCCTTTTGAAACTATCATGACTGTCGTAGCACGGCAGTTTGCCCTGATGAACGAAGCAGGATATAAAAACTTCGTAGTCTCCTGCGTCACCTCCTTTGGCATTTATGTTGAAGTGCTCGAGACCTGGAGACACTTCCCTGAAACTGAACAAAAGACACGTGAGGCATTAAAGAAGGCAACGGGTAAAACCTTTGAAATACCAAAAAATCTTGTCCACGCCAGTGATGTGATATATAAATTCCGAAAGGAAATTTCCGCAAAAATGAAATTCAGGCTGGTAAATAAAACCACTGCAATACCACTGAAAGTTGTTGATCATATCGGATGTCATTATGCAAAGATATTCCCCCAGGAAGGCATCGGAGGGGCTGAATATCCTTACGTTCTGGCCGGATTAATTGACGAATGGGGTGGCAGCCAGGTCGACTATCCTGAACGAAGACATTGTTGTGGTTTCGGATTCAGGCAATACCTGCTTAAATCGAACAGATCGTATTCGGTCACAAATTCAAAAAAGAAATTCGATTCACTGCTACCCTTTAAGCCGGACCTGATAATAGCAAACTGCCCCGGATGTACTTTTTTCCTCGACCGCTGGCAATATGTAATAGCTGAGATGGAAGGCAAAACCTATGGCGAAAACGGTTATGGTATACCGGTACTGACCTATGAGGAACTGGCCGGGCTACTCCTTGGGTATGATCCCTGGGACATAGGATTGCAGACACACCAGGTAACAGTGGAACCTATACTCGATAAACTGGGAACAACATACGATCCCGACAAAAAATATAAAGGCCCGAATGGTGAAGATCTCGGGATACCGGAGAAACCACAGGTACTAAGATGCAATTAAGGCCCTGTCAAAATTTTATTAAACCTGAATGATCAAGATAGCTATTGCCAGCGGCAAAGGCGGAACAGGAAAAACTTTCCTTTCAACCAATATTTTCTACACTCTCCTGCAAAAAGACTACAGGGTATCGCTTGTTGACTGTGATGCGGAAGCACCAGATGCTGCAGCATTTTTTGACACTGAATTATCGGGCAGTTCTGAAGTATACCAGAATGTGCCGGTAGTCAATACTGACAACTGTACTTTCTGCGGGAAATGTCATGAATACTGTAATTACAATGCTATTTTTATCCTGCCCCCGGTAAAAATAATTAAGATAATAGAAGATCTCTGTCATGACTGCGGGGCCTGCAGTGTGGCATGTAAATTTGAAGCCATCTCGGAGAAACAGGTTTCCCTTGGCAAGGTTTCTTCATTTACCATGAACGGAAAAGACTCCTTGCTGGAAGCGAGGATCAACATTGGGGTAATGTCGCCTGTCAGAGTAATAAAAGCGGCAATAAAAATGATCGATAACAGGTCGGATATTGTGATTCTGGATTCACCCCCGGGAACATCATGCCCGTTCATACAAACAGCTGCTGCCTCCGATTATGTGATCCTTGTCACCGAACCGACACCATTCGGACTTAGCGACCTAAAACTGAGTGTGGAGACACTGAGAAAGACAGGCAAACCTTTCGGAGTGGTAATAAACCGCGCAGGTATGGGAAATAATGATGTCTATAAGTACCTGGGGCATGAAAAAATATCTCTTTTGCTGGAAATCCCTTTTAGTAAAGAGATCGCATCATTATACTCCAAGGGAAAAATTGTGTCTGAAACAGATGAGGATTTCTCATCACAACTCATTGAATTGTTTGAAAAAATAAGGAGAGATCATGGAAATAGCAATAATCAGCGGTAAAGGGGGAACAGGGAAATCAAGCATAAGTGCAGCATTTGCAACTCTTGACGGCGAAGTTATTCTTGCTGACTGCGATGTTGATGCAGCCAATCTATATTTATTGTTTGATCCTTCGGATGAGGAACAGGAGATTTATGTAGCAGGCCATAAAGCTGTTATTGATTATGAGATTTGCACCAATTGCATGATCTGTGCCGATTATTGCAGGTTCGATGCAATTTCAGCACAAAACAGAAAAGTTGTTATCTCAGATATATCTTGCGATGGTTGTTTCCTTTGCTCCCGGATCTGTCCTGAGAACGCCATTAAAATGGTTCCCAATGATAAAAGCCTGATGTACAGTGGGACTTTTCGTTCCGGAAGAATGGTATACGGAAGGCTAGCTCCGGGGGAAGAAAATTCAGGGAAACTTGTAAATATGGTGCGTGAGAAAACCAGGCAGGTCTCAAGGGAGAGTGGGATTGAGACTATTATTCTCGACGGACCTCCGGGTATAGGCTGTCCGGTTATATCCACCATTACAGGAGTTGACAAGGTTGTGATCGTAACTGAACCGACAATTTCAGGATTGCACGATATGCAGAGGGCAATCGATATAGTCTTGAAATTCAAGCTTAAACCATACATTATAATCAACAAAGCTGACCTGAACTACACAATGACTATCCATATTAAAAACCGGTGCACTGAGAACGGGATAACTATTGCAGGAGAACTTGCTTTTGACGCCAGTGTTGTAGAGGCAATGGTGCAACGTAAAAGCATAATTGAATATGGCCCGGATTCTGAAATTAGCAAAGAGATCAGGAAAACCTGGGAAAAGATTTTAAACCAATAATTATGAATAAATTATTCGAAAAGATCCCAATGGAGGGAGTTAAAAATATCTTTGTTGTGGCTTCAGGAAAAGGAGGTGTAGGGAAGTCAACTGTGGCTGCTAACCTCGCAATTACTCTCGCACAAAACAGCTTTAAAACAGCTCTGGTTGATGCCGATATATATGGCCCGTCAATACCCAGAATGTTCGGAATTGAAGATGCAAAACCTGATATAGCGGCCTTTGGCGATAAAGAGATGATTTTCCCTGTTGAAAAGCTTGGTGTAAAGATAATGTCAATGGGCCTTTTCATTGACAGAAACCAGTCGCTGATCTGGCGCGGACCAATGGCTGCCGGGACAATAACACAACTCTTTGAAAATACCCAATGGGATGAAATTGATTATATGATAATTGATTTTCCTCCTGGGACCGGTGATATTCAGCTAACTACCATCCAAAAGCTTAACCTTACCGGAGCAATAATAGTAACCACACCACAGGAAATTGCGCTGAACGATGCCCGAAAAGCCACTTCAATGTTTACTAATCCGGACCTGAAAGTTCCGGTCATGGGAATTATAGAAAACATGTCTTGGTTTACACCCGAACTGCATCCTGAGGAGAAGTATTACCTTTTTGGGAAAGGAGGCGGACATAAATTAGCAGTGGAGTTTGATACCTGGCTGCTGGGCCAGATACCCCTGGTAATAGAAGTTGGGGAAGCCGCCGAGAAAGGCCAGAGTGTTTTCAGCCAAACCAATAAACAAGTTGCAGAGACATTTGAAAAAATAGCAGAACTGTTAATCTCAAGAGTGAAAATGTAATCGTGAAAAAATTGTGCCGCACTAATACAATATAAAAATAAATATTACTTTTATATAAAATAGTATTACGATGCCCGTTACCCGTTTCAGTATCAGTCTTGAAGAGGATCTGCTCAAAGAGCTTGATAACTATGCTGACGAAAACCGCTTTTCCAACAGGTCGCAGGCTGTAAGGCACCTGATTGAAAAGAACATTGTTGAACAGAAATGGCATTGCAATAATATTGTTGCGGGAGCTGTGGTAATGACCTATGATCATCACAAAAAAGATATAGCTACCAGGTCAAACGAGATCCAGCATAATTATTTTGATGTTATTCTCTCTTCCCAGCATTTTCATCTCAGCCACGAAATCTGCCTTGAAATTGTTGCGGTAAAAGGGCATGCAAATACACTTACCGAACTGGCAGATAAGCTTATAAGCATTAAAGGCATTAAACACGGCAAGCTGATCATGAGTAAAGCTGATTAATTTTTTTATAACATTAGTAATACTTTTTATAACTTTCGTAATATTTAACATTCAATTCCATGAAGAAACTACTGCTGTTATCATTATCCATTGCACTGATTTACAATTCCATATCTTCACAGGAAAGCATACGGTCAATACTTCAGGATACGATCAACCTCGATGAGGTAGTAATAACCGGAACAACCGTAAAAGTGAATAAGAGAAATGTACCAATGGCTGTTTCGGTGGTTAATAATCTTCAAATAGCCGAGAGTAACGAATCGGCTATTTTACCCATATTAAACGGGCGGGTACCCGGGCTTTTTGTTACCGAAAGAGGAATTATGGGTTTTGGTGTGGCAACTAATGCTGCAGGGCAAATCTCAATAAGGGGAATTGGCGGTAGTCCGACAACCGGTGTTTTAATGCTAATTGACGGTCATCCGCAGTTTATGGGAATATTCGGGCATCCCCTGCCCGATTCATATGTTGCATCAGATGTGGAGCGTGTTGAAGTTATACGGGGCCCCGGATCAATACTGTATGGTTCAAATGCAATGGGAGGAGTTATTAATATAATTACGAAAAAGCAAACGAAAGAAGGATTTAGTGGTAATGCTCATTTGATGTACGGTTCATATAATACCCAGAAGTATATGGCATCCACAGGCTACAAAAAAAATAAATTAAGCCTGTTTGCATCAATTAATCACGACCAGACTGACGGCCACCGGGCAAACTCAGACTTCAGCATAACAAATGGATACCTTAAACTATCATACAAAATAAATAACAAGCTCCAGGCAAACAGTGATTTCAGCCTTGCACATTTTAATGCTTCTGATCCCGGCCCCGATACTCTTAATGCGGTTCCCGGCAATAAACTTAATATCACAAGAGGCTATTGGGCTTTTACCATTGATAATAATTATGAAAAGTATTCAGGGACTGCAAAACTCTTTTATAATTTTGGTGAACATAAAATATCCGACGGTTTTCATTCAACAGATGCTAATTATGGCTTTAACATCTTTGAATCTTTAAAACTGTTCAAAGGGAACAGTATTACTCTTGGAGCAGATTATCTTAAATACGGGGGCAAAGCAGAAAATGAGCTGGCAATGGGTGGCCAGGGAATGATATTCAAGGATACAACAGTGTATGATGCCGGTATTTATGGTTTTGTGCAACAAACATTATTTGACAGATTAACTCTGAATGCCGGTTTACGTTTGCAAAATCACCAGGTTTACGGTACGGAGTGGATTCCTGCAGGTGGTTTAGCTTATAAAATAACCGGTCACTCTACATTAAAAGCTTCGATATCCAAAGGATTCAGAAGTCCTACCATCCAGGAGCTGTATATATGGAATCACAACGCAAACCTGAATCCTGAAACAATTATGAGCTATGAAACAGGATTACTGCAATCGTTCTTTAATCAGAAGCTGAAACTCGAATTAACGGGTTACATTATCAGGGGCGACAATCTTATCATTAATGTCCCTCTTGAAGGTCTGCAGAACGCCGGCGAAGTGCTCAACAGGGGGATTGAGTTTTCGGCAAGCTCAAATATTTTTGAAAACCTCAATCTGAACCTTACCTATTCCTTTATCGATATGAAAAGTCCGGTATACGCCACTCCGAAACATCACCTGTTCTTAAGCGGGAACTATCGTATTGATAAATTTCAGTTCATGTCGTCATTACAGTATGTAAACCATCTCGATTCAGATCCGTCAGCAAACACCAGTTACCAGACGTATATGCTGTTAAATTCCAAAATAACTTATAGTATATGGAAATTTGCAGAATTATTTATCAGCGCTGAAAATATCCTAAATCAGAAATATGAAAATAACATTTATTATACCATGCCGGGGATAACAGCATTCGCGGGAGTTAAAATAAAACTTTGAAATTGTACAGAGATTTTCAGGCTGAAATATCTTTATTTATCGGATTAAACACCTCTTTTATTATACAAAAAGGATTACCGAAAAACATAGGAACCATTTTAGAGTATTCTTTATATTCGTTCCCAAATTTCTGCAGGCATTCCTTTTCTTCAATAAATATTACGAAAAGAAAAACCCACAACCATTGAGTGATGGTAATAATGATAAAGGTAAAGGGGTATCCTGCCAACAAGCCCAGGAAGGTCATGAATAGGCCGACCCCAAGGTGATGAGGATGCCTGACACATTTATATACATTTATTATAATTAACCTGGTTGACCATCCCCAAAGTTCACATTTACCAAATAACCTTAGTAATTTTCCGGTTCTTTTTAAAAGGAAATGCGTAAAAAATACTCCGATAAGTCCGATAATCCTGATAGTTAAGGAAAAACTATTTGTTCCGATAAGGAATAAATCCAGAATCAGACCAATACCTATACTTAATATTGTAAGGCTTATCCATAAGATCAGTCGTTTACGGCATTTGCTGCAGATAGCCATTTCATAATAAATTAAGAGTTACAGATGAATTTTAATTACGACGGATTAAAAATTATAAATATTACCCGTTTTAACCAATGTCATGCCAAAACTTTCGTAAAAAGCCGATAAAGCAGGAAGTTCCGTGCAGTGTGATGGATATACATGAATTGTTTTATTCTCTTTCAGGTATCGGATAGTCTCCTGTGTCTGACGATTAATTTCTTTCAGGTGAAATCCTCCCATTATTCCAAAGAGCTTATTTATGCCGGTCACTCTCTTTGCATGCTCCAGTGTATTGACAATTCCTGCATGCCCGCAACCGGTAACCACAAATAAGCCTTCGGGTAACATAAACGCGACTGCGCTATCGTCTGTGACATAATCAGGGATTCGATCCTTAAAAACGAATGAAGTTGTTCCTGACTCAAAATCTGTCAGACGCGGAATCTCTCCCAGGAAAATGCTCTTTTCACTAATCTTATAAGGTTTTGCAGAAGTCTCTATACTGAATTTCTTTCCTATTTCCTCTTTTGTATTTTTCAGCCCGATGAAAGAATTGTCAGCTTTCCTGTAACGCTTCACAAAACAATCCGGATGACAAATTAACCGGCCTCCCGATAAATACATCAAACCATCACCATGATCAAAATGGCCATGGCTTAATATAACCATATCAATATTTGTCATATCGATCCTCATTGCCTCAGCATTTCTTAAAAAAAGATCACTTTGCCCGGTATCAAAGAGTAATTTTCTCCCATCAAATTCAATAAGATATGACAAGCCGTGTTCGGATGGTGTACGCACCCCAGGATGGTTATCTGTGAGAACAGAAATTGTCATAGGATATTTTTATTCAAAATTAGTCTAAATAATTTTCTAATGAGCAAATGTTCATTTAAATTTACTTTGTTTTTCAAACGCAGCTTTAGATCCCATTACCAGGATTCAGGGACCTGAAATGAGTTATGGAAGAGTAATTTCCAGAGTATTCAGTACCTGTAAAAATGAATGAAATTATCTACAAACCGATAGGCATTATTCACACTCCCTATCATAACATACAGAATATGCCCATCCAGCCTGTGGCTGCAAGGGGGATACCGGGAACAGTAGAAATTTTTCCTGAATATGCGGCTGGATTAAAAGATATTACCGGATTTTCCCATATCATTCTTATTTATCATTTTCATTTGTCGGATGGGTACCGGCTGGAAGTCAAACCTTTCCTGGATGATGATACACATGGCGTATTTGCCACCCGTGCCCCGAACAGGCCAAATCAAATAGGCTTATCAGTTGTGAAACTTATTAAACTCATTGACGATATCATACACATTGAGAATGTTGACATTGTTGACTGCACTCCCTTGCTGGACATTAAACCCTTTGTTCCTGATTTTAACGAGGCAAAAGATGTTAAAATCGGCTGGCTTTTAAAATCAAAGAAGGTTTTTTCAATCAAGAAATCGGATGACAGATTTGATGTTGATTTTTAAGAAAGCATAAAGCTGTTAAACAATGCACATTCATAAAGATCAAGCCTGGAAAATAAAAAAGTCATAGCTTTACAGCTTTCAATAGCCTTACATATCGTTTAAGGTGGAGATGCTCGCTGAAATTTCCGAAATCATAATTCTCCAGGGTTTTTTTCCAGTCGTGCTTTATAAAGTCAAATGCATAAACACATTCAAACTTTTTAAATATAAATCGGTGAGTCAACGGCATTTCATCCATATCGAACTCAGCATAGTCTAGTATTAAGAGACTTCCTCCCGGCTTGAGATGATTATATGCATTTTTAATTATGGCGTCCCTTACTTCATGCGGGAAACCATGAATAACGAAGCTCATGAAGACCTTGTCGTATTTCCTTTGCAGATCAAAAGGCTGGTCAATACGCCTGTTTATGAAATCAACCCGCTTGTCACTGCTGAATCTTTTTCGAAACTGTTTTTCCATGTGTTCAGAGATATCCAGTCCTGTAATGCTGCCATTTGCGTTAAGATATGAACACATCAGGGAGGCATTTCTTCCTGTACCGCAACCCATGTCCAGGATGCTATCTTCAGGCATGATATCCATTTCCCGGATCACCTTCCTGATAAAGCTCCTGTACATACCGAGCGAACCAATATTCATTACCTTATCATAGTGTTTTGCGGTAAACGGGGTAAGTTCAATGCCCGATTCGGGATATATCTTTGCACTCATAACTCTTCCTGCAGGCTTTTTAAAGTATGATGTTGCAGTTTCCTGTCCTTTACAACCAGCGGTGTTACAGGGGCTTTTGACCTGGAATTAAAGATCATATCATGACCAAGGCACAATCCCATCATTATATTCAGTTCAGTTTCTTTATCTTCGAGATATTTAGCCTGGCCTGCCGGATTACATGACACTCCCCTGTATCCGGGCAACAAATCGTTGAAAGGGACCCTGCCATATTTACAGTTTACCTTTTCCACTTCAAAGCCAGACTCCAGTAATCTTCTTTCCAACTGGTCCGCTTCCCTGTTGAATGTGGTACAATTGGCTATACCTATTCGTTGCAAATTAGCTTCTTTTGCGTACATAATTATTTCCTGCACCCTGTCAATGCGCGGATCCAGGGAATCCTCAGCAAGCTTCAGGACCTTTTTGTCCTCCTCACTGTAAATACTTTTGAAATCAATATTTTCCATTATCACATTTTAAGATTCCAGAATTTTAATCTCCGAAGTTATGGTCAGGGCTTTCCTATATACAGCACTTACACCGCAGTATCTTTCTTCCGAAAGGCTGACTGCCTTTTGCAGCTTATCCATGGGCAGGTCCTTTCCTGTAAACTCGTATATTACATGCATTTTTATGAAATGTTTCGGATGTTCTTCGGTAAGATCACCCTCAACCTTAACATTGAAGCTGTCTGGTTCCACCCTCATTTTTTTCAGGATTGAGATCACATCCATCGCAGTGCACCCACCCAGTGCGAGCAGCATAAATGGTTTCGGA
>CAYQBZ010000047.1:0-12869 GCA_964415855.1 uncultured Rikenellaceae bacterium | reverse complement strand
TTGGAGGTGCCATAGCCGAGGCTATACTGGGTGAACTGAACAGGATTATGGTCTTTGGTGTACTTACCACTCATTATACCAACCTGAAGCACTATGCATCTCTTTCCGAAGGGATAGTTAACGGGGCGATGGCTTTCGATAACCACCTCATGCAGCCTCTCTTTCAGCTTACTATCGGGAAACCAGGCAGTTCCTTCGCCTTTGAGATAGCAAGAAAGATCGGGTTACCTGAAGACTTGCTTAATGATGCATCGGGGAAAGCAGGAGTAAAAAATATTAATTATGACAGGCATCTTAAAGATATAGCACGCGATAAAAGATACTGGGAGGCAAAAAGACAGAGTATAAGGCAACAGGAGAAACGTCTTGAAGAGCTGATGTCTGAATATGAAAAGGAGCTTGCCGGTGCAAAGGAACTGAGGAAAGAGATCATAACAAAAGCAAAGGATGAGGCGGAGGAATTGCTTCAACAGTCGAACCGGATGATTGAAAATACTATAAGACAAATAAAGGAAGCACAGGCTGAAAGAGAAAGGACCAAAGATATCAGGCAGCAGTTGGAGGAGTTCAAAAATGTTGTTAATGAGGAACCAGAGCCAAAGGAGACAAAGGTTGAGAAAAAGATGGCTCTGTTAAGTTCTAGGGCCGGAAAGATAAAAGTTGGACATAATCAGGTGAAGGAAAGAATTGCCGGGCCTGTTACTGCTGAAAAGCCCCTGAGGCCCGGAGATCCTGTAAGAATGATCGATACCCGGGCTGCAGGAGAAGTAGTTGCATTAAGAGGTAAAAAGGTTCAGGTTGAAACAGGCAGTCTCAGGATCTTTGTTGATATTGATAAAGTGGAGCGCATTTCAGGATCGGAGCTAAGGAAAAGTCTGAGGTCAAATCAGCCTGTCAGGGAGAATGATCTGCAACTTATCCAGAGGAATATTAGTTTCAAACCTGAAATTGATATCCGCGGTGTCAGGGGTGAGGAAGCCATAAACCGGGTCCGCGATCTGATTGACAGTGCACTTATTGTTCAGCAAAGGCATCTGAGAATACTTCATGGGAAGGGCAACGGGATACTGCGTCAGCTGGTGAGGCAATACCTTGATACGGTTGATGTTGTGAAATCATTCCGCGACGAGCACGTCGAATCAGGAGGATCGGGTATCACGGTTGTGGAGATGGAATTTTGACGTTTTTGTTCTAAAGCCTTCTGAAACGGCTAACCAATAAGCCCAACAGGAATCCGACAATAAAAATTGCACTTGTTCCAAATACTATTGACATATAACTGTGAAAGGGACTTATATATTTTTGCATTGCACTATTTGTCAGGAAGATCGGTGAAAGGCTCATCCATCCGATAACGAGCACTCCTGTAATCACTCCGGCTATGGCAGCAATATTATTTGCTTTTCTTGAAAAATATCCAAGCAGGAACAGTCCCAGCATACCGCCGCTGAATATAGATGCCAGCTTCCACCAGGTCTCAAGTGCACTCTGAACATTTATCATGGCAATTGCGATTGTGATGCTCAGGAGGCTGAAGACCATTGATGAAGAATACAGGATGAGCATAGATCTTTTTTCACCTGTTTCTCCTTTAAGGGACTTAAGGAAATAATCATTCAGGATTACAGTTGCAGTGCTGTTTACACTGGTCGAAATTGTACTCATCCCGGCAGCAAAAACTGAAGCAATAAGCAGACCGGTCAAGCCTCCGGGCAATTTACTGATAATGAAGAAAGGAAATACCCTGTCGGGCTGGATACCGTCCGGCAGGATACCGGAATTGGCAGTGTAGTAGCTGAAAAGCGATGTGCCGATAAACAGGAATAGCAAGGAAACAGGTATATAGAGAAGACCACCGTATAGAGCTGATTTTTTTGCTTCTTTTTCAGAACTTGCTGTCATGTATCTCTGTATATAATTCTGATCGATACCAAAGTTCTGAAGATTTATAAATACGCCATAGACCAGCACTACCCAGAAAGTTGAATCTGTAAATCCCGGTTTAAAACTGCCCAGGCTGAATTTATGGTTTTCAGCAGCTATACGGAATACCTGGCCGGGGCCCTCGGGCATTGAAAAAAGAATTATTCCGGCACAGGTAAGTGCCCCGGCAATGAGGATAATGGCCTGGATGGCGTCGGTCCATACCACTGCCTGTATCCCGCCCAGCAGTGAATAGATCATTACACTGAGCCCCGTGATGATTATTACAGTAACAATGCTCCAGCCAAGAATCACATTGAGAGTCAGGGCCAGCAAGAAAAGAATTGTGCCTGTCCTCATTAACTGGGTAAGAAGATACATTACCGAAACATATATTTTGGCCCAGGGACCAAAACGTGTTTCGAGGTAAGTATATGCGGAAGGGCTGTTTATGGAACGATAAAGAGGCACAAAGAACCTTACAGCCATAAATGAGGCAAATGGAATTGAAAGGCTGAATACAAAGGCGTTCCAGTTCGACAGGTATGCCTGTCCGGGCAGGGCCAGGTAGCTTATGCTGCTGACAAAAGTGGCAAAGATCGACATTGATATAACCCAGGTCGGGATATTATTGTTTCCAAGTGTAAAAGCAGAAGATGTCTTGTTTCTCCTGTAAAAGGAACTCCCGAAGAGTACTATGCCTGTAAGATAGGTTATGAATATTATGATATCAATAATTTTCATAAGATTAAATTCGTATGGATATGGTTATTTACCGGTTCGGATGACGATCGGCTCATGGCTCACGGTACCAATGCAGGTTTATGCCTGCGACGTCTATCCTTCCCGTCCTGTGTACCCTGTGCCCCGAGCCCCGAGCCCCGAGCCCCGAGCCCCGAGCCCTCAACCGAACTTATAATGCTTCCTAACTGCCTTTGTGATTTTCCATCTGCATTTCATTCCTTGAGGGAAGATCACCAGGTCGCCTTTTCCAAAAGCAACATGGTTATCGTTTTCTGGAGTAACAACTACCTCACCTTCAAGAATATAACAGGTCTCCTTTGTGTCATATTCCCATGGAAATTCGGAGATTTCTTTTTCCCATATCGGCCAGGACATTACCTGAAGATCTGATAGTTTTTTATCAGTTGGTTTTTCTACTTGTATCATAGTATAGTGATTTGGATTTTTCTGCACTAATTTAATTAATTCTGAATCAAATATGACATTGAATTGGATATTACGGTGCTCTGCAACTGTGGTCGAATACAAATGATTCATTGCTACATATTTGCAGCTGCATAGCATTGTAACAGGGGGTAAAAAGAAACGGGGATACATAAGAACGTATCCCCGTTTTGTTTAAGCGGTATTATATATCAGTATAATTTTACGGAACCGTACGAAGAGTTTACCGTGACGCTGGCAAGCGGCGATTCTTCTCCTCCAATTATACCGGAAACCTCGTTGGAATTATTCTGTACTATTCTTCTTTCATTCTTGAAATTATCCTCGTTATACCTAAGTCCCCCGTATGATACTTTAGCATCGAGCTTGTAATTTGCCGATTCAGCAATTCCCAGCCTGACGCCCATATATCTTGTCTGAACATCAAGTGATTCAAATCCGGCCGGCACATTCTCGACCGTGAAGGATCCATAGCTGCCTTCGTAGTTCAGTTTCTTTGACAAGACTCCTATATTTACCTCTGTATAGCCATTTTCCAGGACCAGGTTATTAATATTATCGATCCTGATATTGTCATACTTACTTTCGCCGACAACAGAACTGGTCTCACCAAAAGCGAGTTTTGAATATCTGCTGTCCAGCAGGAGAGCCTGGCTTTTTGATATATCAAGGTTGCCGCAGTATCTTACTGCTAGGTCCAGCCAGCCGACTTCATCAACAGAGCCTTTTCCGTAGGCAAGGTAAAGTTTGGAAAGAGGCTTCTCGTTTCCCCGGGTTAATTTACCTGCCGTGAGGTTGCCATATTTGATATCGAGGTTCACCAGACCTGCCAATTCATTAATATCGGTGTTCCCGTATTTATTGGCCAGGGTAAGTGCTGCTTTCAGCGGCATTTTTACATTATAGTCAATGCTGAATCTCCTTGAGCTGCTTCCCCACCCGGTAAAGCTGAACTTATTGTCTATCTCAGTTCTGGCAGTTATAAGGTCGTTCCCTTCCGAAAAGAGGACTTCAATATAGCTTAGCAGTTTCTCAGCCCTTTCCTGGTTTGGGTATTCAACTGTTACTTTTACGTCTATGACAACCTGGTCGTTGTTCCAGCTCTGGATTACCACGTCGCCGTACTTGTTGTTGATATTGAGCGTCGAACTGGCTCCTGCTTTATACTCCTTGTGATATTCCTTCGTTACTTCCTCAGCTGATAATGTAAATGATACAAAAAACAGTATTAAGAGGAGTAACAATCCTGGTTTATAAACTGACTTTCTCATCTTCTGTAGTGTTTTGGTTTTCATTCCTGATAGACTTCAGTTGATTGACTATATAAGTCATTACTTCAACCTTGGTCTGATAGTGTTCTATCATTGCGTTTATGATTCTTTCATCGTTTGGATTGGCTTTCAGCTCTTTCTGCAGTGATATGTAGACTGAATCCATATTTCTCATTTCCTTCATGAGTGCCTCTTTCTGCACCGGATTATTCTTTAGATCAATATTCACTATCTCGTTTTCCATCAGGTTGACCTGGTGGATGTAGTAATTTTCCACCTCTTTATATTGCGGTGAAACATCACTCAGTGTCATTCTTCTGCTTTCCGGCCTGATGAAATGATCCCATGTCCAGAGCGAGGAGAGGGTTACAAGCAATGTTACAACTGCTGCTTTTAAGAGATAGGGTACTATGCTTCTTTTGGGTGCATTTTTCTGACACAGTATCTCTAGTTTCCTGTTAAATTTTTCGAAGTGACCTTCCGAAGGTTCTGCATCTTCGAAAATGTCCCTGTTATTCCTGATTATTTCCTCTATTGTTTTCATCCCTTGTAGAATTTTCATTTTTCCCGTAATTCTGATACAAGCTTCTGTTTGGCCCTTGAGAGCTGGGATCGTGATGTACTGCTGTTTATACCTAATATCTCTGCAATTTCATCATGATCGTAACCTTCAAGCAGGTAGAGAGATAGTATCACTCTGTAACCATCGGGAAGCCTTTCAATTGCTTCTTTGACCTCTTCAACCTTAACATCAATTTCTGCACTCCTGGCAGTATCTTCATCACTCTCATCCCTGATTCCGATATGTGTATCAATATCTTCAAAGACCGCTTTTCTTTTATTCAGTGCGTCAAGTGACCTGTTGACAACTATCTTTTTAAGCCAGGCACCGAAGCTTACTGTTCCTGAATAAGTATCAATTTTTTCAAAGGCCGACAGGAACGATTCCTGCATAATATCTTCCGCTTCCATCGTGTCATTCACAATTCTCAGACTTGTATTGTACATCGCTTTGTAGTACAATTTGTAGATCTGAAACTGTGCCTTCTGGTCTCCATTTTTACACCCGTCCAGAAGATCCTGGTGCAGGTTCCGGAATGCGGCTTCTACATTTGCCATCTTTATATAAAGACTAGGTTTTATTTGTGTTGCTGCACCCACTGCCTATCTGTTTTTAATCAATAGACGTGGTAAACTTTAAAATGCTGCACTTAATTTATGAAATTTCAAATAAGCTTCAGAAAAAATTAAGTATTATTCCCTGAGTGACCTGACCGCTGGCATAATCAAGTTCCGATCCGAATAAACTGTGAGGAATTGAAAATATAAGTAGCAGTATGAAAGCTGCCAGGGCCGTATACACAGGTTTATCGGCTTTCCTGTTCATGACAACAGCCAGTATCCAGAATATCAGGGCAATAAGCGTTTTATTGTCGGTAAGATCCCAGCCAAATGGTACCCCTGTCCATAAATCACCAAATGCATAATACTGGACTATAGGGCCCAGGATCATACCTCCTGCAATAAATAGAATAAGTGTCCAGACACCATATTTTTTGTACTGTGGAAACCTGATTACGCTCATCAGTCCTGCCAGTGTGGAGAAGAGCATTGCGATGAACATCAGCAGAATATGCGGACCAAGTATGAATCCGGGCACTTCTCCTTTGAACCTGATAACCACAGGTTCGTCTTTAAATATAGTCTTTGTTCCTTTTGAATCAGTCAATTCAATGTAATACTGTATTTTACCGGCAGCAGGTTGTTGCGGCACTCCGGCGAAGAGACCTTTCTCCTGGTAGATTTTAAATACCTTGTTCATCAGGAATGATTTAACGGGATATTCGTGGTACGTGAATTCACTGACCTGGTATTCTTCATCTGACCGTAACCGTTTACAGAATAGTCTGGCCTTAATTGTTGTGTCAGCAATATCCAGCTTAACTTCGGGTCTCTCATTAAGAGCAAGACTCCGTACAAGCTTAAGTTCATAAGGTTTATTATTCAAGGTGATATCCAGCTCCTTAGGATATGTCGGGCCGGTATGCCTCTGGTATATTGCTGCCGCTATGGTAATTATAAATGCAGCTAACCAAAGTACAGTCTTCTTCATATTATAAAGTATTAATTATCAAATTATTAATCTTTCGTTACCTCTTACCTGCCACCTGCATTATAGCTGTATCAGGAGCACCTCTTTTTTATCATTACGTAAGACTTCAACACTGATTGTCTGTCCGTGTTTCAGCTGTCCCATTCTGAACATATAGTCCTGTATATTATTAACGGGTTTACCGTTTATTGCAGTAATAATATCGCCTTTTTTCATTCCACCCATGGCGGCAGGTTTTCCGGGAGTCACAAAATCGGCTCTCAGTCCGTTTTTGACCACTCCTGCAAAATCGGGCATTATCCCCAGTGTGACTCCCTGTCCCCTTCTGTACCTGACTGCTTCCACTTTCGGACCGGCTTCTTTGAATTCCAGCCTGCTACCTGATGAGGCAAGCTCCTCTGCAACACTGAATATAAGATCAGAGATTTCCACCATTCCGTTGTAGTTTATCTTGTCCCACGTGTCCGACGGAGTATGATAGTCGAGGTGCGCTCCTGTAAAATAGAACAAAACAGGTATGTTCTTACCATAAAAGGAAGAGTGATCTGAGGGTCCGTAACCTTCATCAGAAAGAGTCAGTTTAATAACAGATGTATCGCTGTTTGCATAGACGATATCTTTGAGTTCTGTAGCTGTTCCTACGCCCGCGATCTGAAGGTTATTTGTTTCATTCAGTCTTCCAACCATATCCAGGTTGATCATGGCATTCACCCTGGAGAGATCGATACCCGGTTCTTCTGTAAAGTGCTTTGATCCCAGAAGTCCCTCTTCCTCACCGGTAAATGCAGCACACACTATACTTCTTTTATGGCTGCCTTTAGTTCCGGCAAACTTTTCAGCCAGTTCAAGCATCATTGCCACACCGGAAGCATTATCATCCGCTCCATGATGAATACCTGTTGTATCGACTGCCCTGCTTGATGATCCCGGGCCCCCCATCCCCAGGTGGTCAAAATGGGCACCGATAATGATATATTCATTCTTTAGCAGTTCATCCTCTCCCGGAAGTATCATTACCACGTTTCGCGTACTTGCCTGTTTCCTTACAATATCTGCATTACCTTTCACTTCTGCTTTTGTATCGAAACAAAATGGCTTTCTTGAATCGTTTAGCTTTTTTTCAAGCAAACCTATGTCAGTATTTGAATGTGAGAGAATTATATCGGCCAGTTCTCTTTTGATCCTTAGCGCGGGTATGTCAACTGAATATCCCTCGGTTCCAGGTGCTTCCAGAGTATCCTGCGGATCAGACAGTGGTCCTGCTACTATAAGAACTCCGGCTGCTCCCATATCTTTTGCAATAAGAGCCTTATCCCTGTCATTGCTGAATGGAATAAAAACACTGGTTGTTTTCTCCGGTTCAGGATCGCCTGAAAGGATCAGGACCCATTTCCCTTTCACATCAAGGCCTCTGTAGTCATCCCATCTGAGACTGTCGGTGTTTATGCTGAAACCGTATCCGGCAAAGACCACGCCGGCATCCAGTCCTGCATTTGAACTGAATGCCATAGGGATGAAATCCTCTTCGGGAGTGAAGGATTTCCCGTCTATGGACAGAGAATTATCTTTTCCGGGTAAGATTCCTGTGGTTACCCTGAATCTTTGCAACCCGTCGCCGGAAAGAGGAACAAAGCCATAAGATGCCAGCTCCTTTTTGATATATTCGGCTGCAAGACTGTCTCCTTCAGAACCTGTCAGTCTTCCCTTAAGCTCGTCTGAAGAAAGGTACTTAATATGGTTAAGCAGTTCATCGCTGGTTACTTCAGGATTATTACCGGAATTACAGGATACCAGTGATAAGATGAAAATAAGGAGCAGTGAGTATATTCCGGGGAATTGCTTCATGCTATTATTTAGTGTCATATTTATACTATTAATTCCCGGGCCATAGATGAATCCAGGAACTTATTAATGAATTTTAGCTATTCAAATAACCTGAAAGTTTCTTTTATTAATCCGATGGCTTCCCTAAGCTGTTTTTCTGTTATCACAAGGGGAGGAGCGAACCGGATTATATGTCCGTGTGTGGGCTTTGCTATTACACCTTTATCTTTCATAGCCACGCATACATCCCAGGCTTCCTTTCCATTTTTGGGCCTGATAACCACTGCATTAAGAAGGCCTTTCCCGCGGACCAGTTCGATCATTTCTGACCGGATGTTCCGGAATTCATCGCGGAAGATCTTTCCAAGACGTTCGGCGTTTTCAGCCAGTTTTTCATTCTTAATAACTTCGAGTGCTGCAATAGCTACTTTGGCTGCAAGCGGGTTTCCTCCGAACGTCGAACCATGTTCTCCCGGTTTTATGGTCAGCATTATTTCATTATCGGCAAGAACCGCAGATACGGGCAGTACCCCGCCTGACAGTGCTTTCCCGAGAATAAGTATATCAGGACGGACTCCTTCATGATCGCAGGCAAGCAGTGTACCTGTCCTTGCAATTCCTGTCTGTACTTCATCTGCAATAAACAATACATTTCTCGATTTGCAAAGTTCGTATGATTTCTTCAGATATCCATCGTCAGGTACAAAAACTCCGGCTTCTCCCTGTATTGGTTCTACGAGGAATCCGGCAACATCCGGATCCTTGAGTGCCTCCTCAAGGGCATCCAGGTCATTATATGGGATTATAATGAATCCGGGTGTAAAGGGTCCGTAATCTTTCCTTGCATCAGGATCAGTGGACATTGAGACGATGCTTATAGTCCTGCCGTGGAAATTTCCTTCACATACAATTATCTTTGCTGCATTCTCCTTAACTCCTTTCACTTTATATGCCCATTTCCTGCATAGTTTCAGGGCTGTTTCATCAGCCTCAGCACCCGAATTCATGGGCAGGACTTTATCATAACCGAAATAAAGAGTTATATATTCTTCGTACTCACCAAGGACAGAATTATAAAATGCCCTCGATGTAAGAGTTAGTATTTTTGCCTGATCCGAAAGCGCTTTTATGATTTTTGGGTGACAATGACCCTGATTGACTGCTGAATAGGCTGATAAAAAATCGAAATATCTCTTTCCTTCGACGTCCCAGACAAATGGTCCTTCTCCTCTCTCCAGTACAACAGGAAGCGGATGATAGTTATGCGCCCCGTATTTTTCTTCCCGGTTGATGTAATCCTGAGTATTCATATTGCTGATTATTAAGTAGATAATAAATTGCTAAAAGTGCATACAATCTTACAAAAGATTTTTAATATTTGAAAATGTACAGAGGGTGAAGATTAATAATGGTACAATGGCACAACGGTGCAACGGCTTATTGGTGCATAGGCGCAGCGAAAAACCTTTACTTTTCTTCCAGCAGATCCGGCCTTAATCGCCCGGTCCTTTCTTCCGCCTGTTCATGCCTCCATTCTTCTATATTAGCTGCATGACCTGAAAGCAGTATATCAGGAACTTTCCATCCCCTGAACTCTGCGGGCCTTGTATAGACCGGGGGTGCCAGGAGATCATCCTGGAATGAGTCAGACAGGGCAGATTGCTCGTCGGAAATAGCGCCGGGGAGCAGTCTTACAATTGAATCAGTAATGAGAGCAGCCGGCAATTCTCCCCCGGAAAGAACATAATCACCCACAGATATTTCCATAGTGATAAGATTATCACGGATCCTCTGATCAACTCCCTTATAATGTCCGGCAAGGATAATTATGTTCTTTTTTAAGGATAGCTTGTTAGCAATCTTCTGATTGAATTTCGCTCCATCCGGGGAAGTATAAATTACTTCATCATAGTTTCTCTCTTTCCTGAGCTTTTCAATTGCCTTGAATACCGGCTCAATCATCAGTACCATTCCTGCCCCTCCCCCGAATGCATAATCATCAACTGTCCTGTGTTTATCTGTTGTGAAATCACGCAGATTTATAATATTAATCTCAACAAGACCCTTCTCTTTTGCCCTTTTTACAATGGAATGGTTCATTGGGCTTTCCAATAATTCAGGGAGAACTGTTATTATATCTATCCTCATTTGAGCTGTTTAAGGTAAAAATACGTATAATATCTCATATATTTGCGTCATGGAATGTCGCGAAAAATGTGGAGCATGCTGTATTACCCTGTCGATTTCATCTCCATTGCCAGGTATGCCGGAGGGTAAGCCTTCGGGAGTCAGGTGCATTCACCTGCTTGACGACTACAGGTGTGCTATCTATGACCATCCTTCCAAACCAAAGGTATGCGATGATTTTAAGGCTGAGCCTGAGTTTTGCGGAACAAACAGGGAAGAGGCAATGAGGATTCTGGGGTCGTTAACTAAGTGATTGTCACTTCTCCGAAGTATATACAACCTTCCCGCCCGTAATTGTATATACAACCCTGGTCTTCATTATCTCATCTTCGGGAACAGTAAGCAGATCTTTATCTGTAATTACTATATCAGCCAGGTAGCCGGATTTGAGCATCCCTTTCCTGTTTTCCATGAACTGGGCATATGCAGAGCCCAGGGTGTAAAATTTAATTGCCTCTTCCATAGAGAGCTTCTGTTCAGGAAACCAGCCATCTCCGTCTTCACCCATCCTGTCCTTCCTGGTCACTGCAGCATAGAGTCCTTCCATTGGGTTGAGTGGTTCAACAGGATAATCGGTACCAAAAGCGAGGGAAGCTCCGTTATCCATCAGGCTTCTCCAGGCATATGCTTCTTTGCATCGTTCCAGCCCCACCCTTTTCTCATAGAACCTTTTATCGGTGATACAATGGGTAGGTTGCATAGATGGGATTACCCCCAGCTGTGCAAATCTCATTATATCAGATGATTGTAGGGTCTGTGCATGTTCGGTCCTGTGCCTGCTGTTCCGTGCACCATTTATCCCCTGTGCTTTTTCATAGGCATTTAATACCCAGTAATTGCCTTTGTCGCCAATTGCATGAACGCCTATCTGAAAACCGAATTTATCTGCTACTATAACCATATTCTCGAACTCATCATAAGACATCATTGCAAGACCTGATGATGAAGGATTATCAGCAAATGGTTCAAACATTAAAGCGGTTCCAGACCCAATTGTGCCGTCAATAAAACCTTTAAGGTACCCGAACCGTATCCAGTTATCCTCTTTTGGGAATTTCTTTTGAGTCTCCATGTATTTTCTTAGCTCAACTGTATCTGAAGTAAGCGATCTGCCTATGTCTATCCTGGCTGTAAGCTCACCTGAATCCCTTAGCTTAACATATGCATCAAAGTCAGCACTTCCCGGAATCTGGATACTGGTCACGCCCAGCTCACGTGCTTCCTTAAGAGCCAGCAGGTAACCCTGCCATGTCCTTATGTCCTCTTCTCCGGGAGTCCTTTCAGGCTTAATTTCACCTGTTTTGATAAGGCCCTGAGCATTTTCCTTTAATATCCCAGTGGGTTCACCTGTTGCAGAATCCTTTTGTATCTCTCCCCCGAAAGGATCAGGAGTATCTTTTGTAATACCTGAAGCTTTAAGAACATACGAATTGACCAGTACCGAATGCCCGTCGGCACGGCTTAGAACTACTGGATTATCAGGAGAGATATTGTCGATGAGCTCCCTGGCCGGCCATTGCCTGTCTGTGAACATCTCGTGCTCCCAGTGACCACCCCTGATAAGCTCTCCCGGACGCGATTTTGCTACCTGTGCCTTAACCTTTTCTGTTATTACTGAAGGATCAGTTGTATAACGAAGCTCAACATAATCAGGATCAAGAGGACCGAAGTGCACATGAGCATCATTAAAACCGGGGATCACCAGTTTTCCCCCTGCATCAATAACTCTTGTATAACCCTTTTTTATCATTTTGGATATCTCCGCCGTTGTTCCGGTTGATATTATTGATTCTCCTTTCACAGCAAGGGCTTCAGTCTTCGGATTATCTTTGTCAATGGTAAGTACTTTACCGTTAATTATTACCAGATCAGCAATCCTGTCCCTGGCACATGAACCGGTGGTTATCATGGTTATTATTGATAATGTGACGATTATATTTTTCATAGTATATTGTATTACCGATCATGAAATATAGAGAATTTTATTTATTTCACTGTAAGAAGCTGTCTCAAAAGGGAAATAAGTATGGTTCCTGCCTTTGTGTTCCTTTGTGCCTGACTTCGTGATACTTTGTGATTCAATGCTTTATATCTTTAACACAAGGGACACCAGGGTCCCGAAGTTATCGGGATCACTAAGGCCCCATAGTATTCTTAAGAAATTTTCTGCTACAATGAAATTTTAACTTCTCTTTAAGAATTTTGTTGAATTAAAATGCTGTAAGCAAATTCAAAACAGGTATTTTCGCAAAAAACTATGTGTTATGAACGTTGCAATTATCGGCTATGGCAGGATGGGACATGAAATAGAGACTATTGCCGTTAAAAGAGGTCATGTTATTAAACTAATTGTCGATCAGGAT
>CAYQBZ010000046.1:0-12896 GCA_964415855.1 uncultured Rikenellaceae bacterium | reverse complement strand
GCAAGAGGTTTTCAGCTTCAGGGTCATTGTCGGTTGACAGGGAGATTGCCTGTATTTTTATGTTCTCAGTAGTCTTTTCTTCCGATAGAACTGTAATGAAATAAACCGAGTAGATCCCGAAGATGAGTGAGGACAGAACAGTAAGGTTGAATACTCCGACATGCCTTTTCCCCCAGAACCACAGGATTAAAACCAGTACGGCATAAAAAATTTCCAGAGGTATAAGGGTCCCCGGATCATTATAATAACAGATAACCGGCAATGCAAGAGAAGATATCACCGACATAATGATTATGCCGGTCCGGTAATCCCTGAAAATCTGAAAGATCTTTAAAAGAAAGAACACCGGTACCAGTATAAGTAAAAATGCCGATGTAAATCCTAAAATACTGAACATATTCAATTCCAGCACCTTATATGTTTCAAAGTTTATGTTGGACATTAATATGAGGTTACTGAACACGTAATGATACATGCATAGAACAATGGCACCGCATATCAGAGAGAGTGTCAGTAACAAATAGTTTTTGATTTTTTTGTCTCCGTCCTGCCGGGGGAAAGTAAAATATTTATAAAATACAGCCGAAAAAGTTGCTGCGAGGATACTGAAAACAACAAGGTGACCCAGGGATGGGAGAAAACTGTTCAAAGTGAACCTGTATGGAGAGAAAAGTTCTGTCTGGAAAAGTATCAGAGGTCTTCCGGTGAAAAGGATAAAAAGATAGACCAAAGAGAATAGTAAAAATACCAGACCAGCAGCAAGGAGTCCTTTGCCCTTTTCAGTAAGAATTTTGCATGCTTTGAGGCAGATCAGTATAAGTAATATAAAAACTCCGGCCCAGAGACCCAGTGGGATCAGAATAAAATAAGTAACCTCCTTTACCTTTGGAAATACCAGTGAAAAAAGAAAATCACCCGATTTGTCATATGCATGGAATTCCGAGGCATCGCGGTCTGTACTGAATCCGACTTCTTCAGGTAGCCTGAAATCATTTTCGAAACCGCTTTTTATTATATCGTTTTCAAAGCCGTAATCTGTCCTGATCCGCAGAAGCCCGACAATTGTCTCATTACCGGCCTTTATGACCCTGGAGAGGAACCAGCCGTTCTGTACGAAAACCAGAGGTTTGTTGTACAAGGTATCGCTATATAACAACGGGACATCAAACCCGTTATCTGACCAGTGAATAAGCTTATTGTCAAAGAATTCTAGGATTGTGATCTTATTCTTCTCGGCCACTGTAAAAAGATTATTCTCCGAAAGGGAACCCAGGTGGTCAGCACTGGCCATTACAGGTTTCATCAGGTCGAGGCATTCTTCCAGAATGGTCTCCTTCTCATTCAGTACCTTATTGAACATTCTTGTCCTCAGACGATATTCAAAATCACTGAACCATACTGATTCTGCAAAAACAGCCAGTACAGCCATCAGAATAGCCAGTATTGCAAGAATTATAATATTATACCTGCCTCTCATTATCTGCTATTCATGATGATACGGCTCTCCTTTTATTATTGTAAATGCCCTGTAGATTTGTTCAAGGAACAATAATCGTACCAGCTGATGAGGGAAAGTCATTTCTGAAAGTGACATCCTGAAATCAGCCCTGTCATACACATCTTGCGAAAAGCCCCAGGAACCTCCAACGACAAATACTAAACGTTTTTTAGATATCATGAACAGCTTTTCCAGCCAGGCTGAAAAGTCAGCTGTCCTGAACTGCTTTCCCCTTTCGTCAAGCAGGACCACGTAGTCATCATTCGTGAATGACTGAAGAATCCTCTTACCCTCCTTAATTCTTACCTCCTGTACCGGCATATTCCTTGCATTCTTTAAATCGGCTATTGTAACAACCTCAAATACAGCATGCTTACTAATACGGGTCGTATATATATCAGCAAGAGCAGTAATATTCTTATCTGTTGTTTTTCCTGTTTGCAGCAAGGAGATCTTCATTACAATTGCCTAAAAGAGGTTTTGTTAACTGACCGCACCATAATATACAAAAATAGCAATTAAAACATATGTATAAGACTATGAATAAAGGTTTAAATTGTACGGAGTCCGAAGTCGGGAGACCGAAGATCAGGGTCTGAATTATAGCTTCCTTTCTTCAACTTCGGTATTCGGTCTTCCGGCTCCCGGCTTCCCAAAAATGATATTGATTCTCCATTTGAGGATATCTTAAGCAAAAAATGTTAAATTTGTACTGTGTAGTTTTAAAAGTCTGGCAATAATTAAAATGGTATGAAATGAAATCCATTAAAATTTTTCCGGTCCTTCTATTTGTTTTCTTGAGCATTGCCGCTTTGGCACAGGAACAGGCAAAAATTCCGGGGGGAATATCAATAGCTATTAAAGCCGGTAATGCAGCGGAACTATCAAAATACATGAATTCAACTATTGAACTGCTTCTCCTTGACAAAGAAGATTTCTATAAAAAAAATGTTGCAGAAACGATCCTCCGGGACTTTTTTGCTGAATATCGAACAAGAGATTTTACCATACGCCATCAGGGTGCAAGAAATGATGCCCAATATGCTATTGGCAACCTCAGGACTGAGAAAGGAGACTTCCGGGTATATTTTCTTCTGAAGAAAGTAGATCAGGAATTATTGATCCACCAGATACGTATTGAACCTGATAATGGGAACTAGGGAGCTCAGGGATTTTATCTTGAAAAGCCTAGCGGAGGATCTGGGTGACGGTGATCATTCCTCTCTCTCATGCATACCCGTCGATGCAAAAGGAAAAGCAAACCTTATAATTAAGGAGAAAGGTGTTCTGGCAGGCATTAGAATTGCCGGCGAAATCTTTGATGTCACCGACAAAAATATCCGGATTGATGTCTTCCTTAAAGACGGGACCCATGTGTCGCCCGGAGACGTTGCTTTCACTCTTTACGGTCCTCAGCAGTCAATCCTGAAATCTGAACGGCTTGTCCTGAATATTATGCAAAGGATGAGCGGTATTGCCACAACAACTAGTGAATACGTCAGTAAGCTCGACGGATTGAAAACAAGGATACTTGATACCAGGAAAACCACTCCCGGAGTCAGGTTTCTTGAAAAAGAAGCTGTAAGAATAGGCGGAGGGATGAACCACAGGATGGGACTATATGATATGGTTATGCTTAAAGACAATCATATCGATTACGCCGGGGGCATCGACAAAGCAATTACAAAAACGAAGGAATACTTCAGGAAAAATAATCTTACTCTTAAGATAGAGATTGAAGCAAGAAATATAAAAGAGGTAAGACAAATACTTGAAGCAGGAGGTGTCGACAGGATAATGCTGGACAATTTCAATATTGATGATACAAAAGTTGCAGTAAAGGAGATCGCAGGCAGATATGAGACCGAATCATCAGGGGGAATAACACTTGAAACAGTCAGGTCATATGCAGAATGCGGGGTGGATTTTATATCTGTCGGAGCCCTAACCCATCAGGTGAAAAGCCTGGATATGAGTCTTAAAGCCATCAGGAATGAATTTTAAGGACCTTACAGTACTGCCCGGGAGAGAAAAAATGCGAAGAATTGTCCTTCCGGGATTCGATGGCATCCCTATCAATCAGGTCATCAGATTTGTTATAAAAGGTTTTACCAAAGGTGTTCTTGTCACCAGGGCATCTTCCATAGCCTTCAACCTCCTGATGGCTCTTCTTCCCGCATCAATTTTTCTGTTTACACTTATTCCTTACGTACCCATACAGAATTTCCAGCAGGAGTTGATCAGGCTCTTTGAGAGTATCCTCCCTGAAAATGCCTATAGCTTCCTGGAATCAACAATTGTAGATATAATTACGGTTAAGAGTGGAGGACTCCTTCTTATTATGTTTATTGCTACCGTAATTTTCTCAACAAATGGCATTCACGCAGTCATCCATGCATTTGTGGTCTCCGCCCATTCCTTTAAAACAAGATCGTGGTTCAACCAAAGGAAGATCTCTGTTGCTTTGCTTCTTATTGTTGTCCTGATGATCTCCGTTGCCGGATTTCTTGTTATTTTCGGAAAAATGGCGGTCGACAGGCTCGTTGATCTTGAAATTATTGAAAGGAACCTGGTTATTTACATGCTTATATTCATGAAATGGATACTTATTGTCCTGCTGCTTTTTCTTGCCATTTCATTCCTTTATTATCTCGCCCCGGCCAAAAAAACAGGTTTCAGATTCTTCTCTGCAGGATCGACTATCGCTACATTACTATTCATATTGACATCTCTGGGTTTTTCAGCCTACGTTAATAATTTCGGACAGTATAATAAGCTATACGGTTCTATCGGCACTCTGATGGTAATACTTATTTGGCTGTATCTCAATTCAATTGCCTTGCTGATAGGTTTTGAGTTAAATGTAAGTATCATTGCGGCCCAGACGGAATCGGAAGAGAAATTACACCCTGAAAACTGTTAAGGGTATACTCATTTTGAATCTTATTATCTGCCCACAATACTGAAGATCCTTTTTTTGTATCATTTCAGGCAGGTTTTTACTTTATGCTTTTTTTCATTACTTTCGTCCTGCAAAGAGGACAGAATGAAAAACCGGATAATATTCTTCATTTTCCTTATTCTTATTGGCTGCAAGGGAGAAGATATAAATACCTACTTCACACCTGAAAAGGCATCGCAATACTTCAGTAGCATTGAAGATATCTGTAACCGGGATAGCGGTAAACTATGGGGGAAGGATCTTTACGGACCTATGATGTTTGTAGACCGGAACAGCAGGTTAATAGTAGCAAACCAGCCTGACAATGATGGCATTCTGAAATGGAAAGATGGTATCTATACAGGTGAATACCCAAGAGAACTGCTTGTAAACATTGCCCCTGTAAATTTCGGAGGGACAGTTTTTGCCATGGCCCCTCTCCCCAACCAGGAAGATCCCTACAGGATAAAAACCAGGGCTGTACATAGCCTTTTCCATCGTTTCCAGGAATCTGAAGGATTTTTCTCTTCCGGTTTTAATACCAGTAATATGGACGAACGGGAAGCTAGGCTATGGCTTAAACTTGAATGGAAAGCACTGAAGAAAGCTCTAAGCTGCCCCAACGATGAGCAGAAGTTGGCTATCAGGGATGCCCTTATTTTTAAAGGCGCCAACAGAGAACTCTATTTCAAGTATGCTGCTGATGAAAATCGTTTTGAGACATATGAAGGACTTGCTACTTTCACATATACCATACTCTGTACAAACAGCTTCGATGAATTTAAAAAAAGGCTGCTCGAAAACCTCGACAGGATTTATTCAATGCAATCGTATGCAAGGGCCTATGGTTCAATTCATGGAGCATTATATTCCGCACTGCTCTATAATAAAGGATTTGATTTTACTCAAATCAGGTCGGAAGATTTTGATCTCGGGAATGCTGTGAAGGAACTTTATGATATTGATCTGCCCGCAATATGCAGGGATGTGGCAGGCAGTCTGGCAGTTAACTACGAAATTGAAACAATAAACAGGGAGGAAGAAAAACGTACCGCAGATATACAGGAAAGAATAAATAAGCTGGTCAGCACCTTTGTTGAAAAACCGGTTGTATTCATTGAACTGGAGAGCCCGTATTTTGACTTCGAACCTGAAGATATTCAACCTCTTGACACTCTTGGAACTCTTTATGCTGCAATGCGTGTATCAGATAACTGGGGGAAGCTTTCCGTGGACAAGGGAGGATGCCTCGTTGCAAATAACTACAGGTACCTGAGAATTACAGCAAAAGGATTTACCGAAGATAAAAACCACTACTCCGGAGAGGGATGGAACCTCCTGCTGAACAATGACTGGGAACTGGTTGAAGTTAACCAGAATTATTTCGTCAGAAAGCTGATGCCTTAAGATTATAAGGTATCAAGGTATAACGGTATTTTGGTAAAACAGTTTTGAGAGACAGGATATGACCTTAAAATGCATGCAAGGTATTTACAACTTCCTTAGTTCTTTCATCCTTTCCTGCAGAGTTTTAATCTTTGACTCGGCGTCGCTCTTTTTCTTCCTCTCAAGATCCAGAACTTTGGCAGGTGCATTCAGAACAAACCTCTCATTATCAAGCTTCTTCATAACAGACACCAGGAATTCCCTTTGATATTCAAGGTCTTTTTTGATCTTTTCAATCTCTCCTTCAACATCCAGTCTGTCTCCGAGAGAAATAAAGAATTCTGTTGTTTTAACCATGAAGGATGCAGCTCCTTCCTGCTTCTCCGATACAGATGATATACCCGATAAATTGCAAAGCTTGGTTATAACAGGAATAAATTCTGCATGAAAACCATCCTTATCGGTGCGGATACACAATTCCAGCTTCTCCCGTACTGGTATATTCCTGTTCTTCCTAATTGTACGTACTGCACTTATGACCTCCTTAACTGATTCGAACCCGGCTATAATTTCCCTGTTGAATTTTTTAACTTCAGGAAGAGGAGATATCATAATACTTTCTCCATCTTTCCTCTCAAGCAACAACTGCCATATCTCTTCTGAAATGAAGGGCATAAACGGATGTATAAGCCTCAGCAGCTGGTCAAAAACAGTAATGGTGGCATCAAAGGTTGCCCTGTCGATGGATTTCTGATATTCAGGCTTTATGATCTCAAGATACCAGCCTGAAAACTCATCCCAGAAAAGCCTGTAAGTGATCATCAGGGCTTCAGATATCCTGAATTTCCTGAAGTTTTTGTCAATATCATGTGCCGATCTCTTCACTATTTCGTCAATCCACTCAGCTGCAATCTTTGACGCGGCAGGCTGATCCGTATTATTATCAACCTCCCACGACCTGACGAGCCGGAATGCATTCCATATCTTATTTGCAAAATTCCTGCCCTGCTCGGGAAGACTGTCATCATACAGCAGGTCGTTACCGGCCGGGGAACAGAGCAGCATACCAACCCTCACTCCGTCAGCTCCATATTTCTCAATGAGATCGAGAGGTTCCGGTGAATTGCCAAGCGATTTTGACATTTTCCTCCTCTGCTGATCGCGAACCAGGCCAGTAAGGTATACATTGTCAAAAGGCCTCTCACCCCTGTACTCATAACCGGCAATTATCATCCTGGCCACCCAGAAAAATAGTATTTCAGGGGCAGTTATGAGATCGCTTGTCGGATAATAATATTTTATGTCGTCATTCTCCGGCTCATTAATGCCATCAAACGAGGTCACAGGCCATAACCACGATGAGAACCACGTATCAAGTACATCTTCATCCTGGTACAGATCTTTCTCAAGCAGACCTGGCTTTCCGCTCTTTTTCCTGGCCAGTTCAAGTGCTTCGGATATATCCTCAGCAATAACAAACTCATTATTATCATAGTACCAGGCCGGAATCCTGTGTCCCCACCACAACTGGCGGCTAATACACCAGTCATGAACATTCTCCATCCAGTGACGGTAAAGATTCTTGAACTTTGGGGGATGTATCTGAACATCATCATTTAACACGGCATCCAGGGCCGGTTGCGACAACTCTTTCATTTTCAGGAACCACTGAAGCGACAGCCTTGGTTCAATTACCGAGTTTGTACGTTCCGAACGACCAATCTTATTATTATAATTCTCAATCTTAACAAGGTTACCTCTTTTCTGCAACTCCTCTACAGCCAGATCTTTAGCCCTGAACCTGTCGGTACCAATAAACATGCCGGCCCTCTCGCTGATTGTTCCATCCTCATTAAAGATGTCAATCGACGGCAGTTTATGACGAAGTCCGATCTCATAGTCATTTAGATCGTGTGCCGGGGTGATCTTCAGACATCCTGTCCCGAACTCAGGATCCACATAGCTGTCGAAAATGAAAGGGACCTCCCGGTCAGCCATAGGGACAAGCACTTTCTTTCCCTTCAGATGCCGGTAACGGTTATCATCAGGATTGGCGCAAACGGCTGTATCGCCCAGTATCGTTTCGGGCCTGGTGGTTGCCACCATTACATAGTCATCTTCCCCCACAATCCTGTACCTGACGTAATAGAGTTTCGACTTCTCCTCCGTATAAATAACCTCTTCATCTGAAACAGCTGTCCTGGCCTGCGGATCCCAGTTGACCATCCTTATGCCCCTGTATATATATCCCTTATTGAAAAGATCTTTGAAAACCTTAATCACAGAATCGTAGCGCTTTTCATCCATTGTGAAAAGTGTGCGGTCCCAGTCACATGATGCCCCGAGCCTCTTAAGCTGTTCAAGGATAATACCACCATGCTTATGAGTCCACTCCCAGGTATGATCAAGGAATTCCTCCCTTGTAAGATCACGCTTCTCTATACCCTGCTCCTTCAGCCTGGCCACTACTTTAGCCTCAGTGGCGATTGAGGCATGATCAGTACCCGGCACCCAGCATGCATTCTTACCCTGCATACGGGCACGCCGTACCAAAACATCCTGTATAGTATTGTTCAGCATATGACCCATATGCAGAACCCCGGTTACATTCGGCGGAGGAATGACTATGGTATATGGTTCTCTATTATCTGGTATACTCCTGAAGAGCCCATGTCTCATCCAGTATTTATACCATTTGTTCTCCGCTTTGCCAGGTTCATATTTAGATGGAATATCCATAAGATGATATTACTGCTTACTTAAAATTTACGAGTGCCGGGGGTACTTAAAGTATTTAGAGATCCCGGTCCCTTCATCCCTTTTAACCCGGCTAACCTCCTTAATCCCTAATCATCATGCGCTTCAATAAATGAACAGCAAAATTACAAAAATTCATTACATTAGCTGAGAGTTAGAGCAAAAAGGTATATCGGTCCCTTGTAATGCTTATCAATAGGGATCATCAAAATAAAGACACTGATGCTGATAGACAGGAAACGGTTAATATTTTTCCTGATCACAGGTGCAATGATAGCCCTGGTAGTGGCCTCCTGCAGTAAAGATGGAGATCCGGAGAGACTCAGAAAAGAATCTCTTACCTTAACACTTAACAACGAGATTAGCGCTGATACCCTGGAATCATTAGTGACCTGGATGGAGAACATGGGTACGCGGTTTGCCCTGGCAGCATTCAGTCGGATTGGCAGGTAAATATCATGGACTACGATAATTCTCACTATCTGAGGAAAAGAGCCGGTGAGTTGTGCGACAGGTTTACGGTACTGAATTATATCAATGACAATAAGTACAACAAGCAAAGCGACAGCTACCCGTTTTTTGAATCTGGATTTAAAGCCCTCTTTTTCTTCTCATCCACTGTCGATCCGAATTACCACAGCCTAAATGATCTGGCTGTAAATTGCAATTTCGTTTTCTGCCGTGAAATAGTGAAGCTTAATTGCGCTTTACTGGTCGATATGAACTGATTTTTAATTCCTGCAAAGGAGAAATATCAGTTATTCAGAAGTTTTATTTGCTTATTTTTGTATTGATCTGTGAGAACAATAAAATAATAAACTTTATGCCATCAATATCGGAAAAAGGCATAGCAATGCCGGCATCACCAATCAGGAAGCTTGTTCCGTATGCCGAAGAAGCGAAACGCAAAGGGAGGAAGGTCTATCATCTTAATATAGGTCAGCCGGATATACCAACTCCGGAAGTTGCGCTGAACGCGATAAGGAATATCAGCCTTAAGGTTATTGAATACAGCCATTCAGCTGGTAATGAGTCTTATCGCCGGAAACTTGCCGGATACTATCAGGATACCGGCATTGATGTGGATCACACAGAAATGCTGATCACCACAGGTGGCTCGGAGGCTATCCTCTTTGCTTTTATGTCGTGTATAAACCCGGGCGATGAAATTATTATACCGGAACCCTTTTATGCCAATTATAATGGTTTTGCAACTGCTGCGGGAATCAGGATAATACCTGTTACATCATATATAAAGGATGATTTCGCACTTCCCCCGATCGCGGAGATTGAAAAAAAGATATCTGACAGGACAAAAGGTATCGTTATCTGCAATCCTAATAATCCGACCGGTTATCTCTATTCCAGGGAAGAATTAATACAGATCAGGGAGATCGTCAAGAAACATGATCTGTTCCTTTTCTCAGATGAAGCATACCGGGAATTCTGTTACGACGGGGCTGAACATTTCTCGGCAATGAACCTGGAAGGCATAGAGAAAAATGTGGTACTCCTCGATTCTGTCTCCAAGCGTTACAGTGTATGTGGTATAAGGATAGGCGCACTTATTTCGAGGAACAGGGAAGTTATTGCTTCAGCCCTCAAATTTGCCCAGGCAAGGCTGTCGCCTCCCGGACTGGGACAGTTAGCCGGTGAGGCATCTATTGATACTCCCGGGAAATACTTTTCAGATGTCAACAACGAGTATACGGCCAGAAGGAATTATATGGTTGAGTCCCTTAACAGGATTCCCGGCGTTTATTGCCCCAAACCGAAGGGAGCCTTCTATACAGTTGTGAAGCTTCCGGTCGATGATGCCGACAGGTTCGCACAATGGCTGCTTGAAGAATTTGAATATAATAACCAGACCGTCATGGTGGCACCTGCATCAGGATTCTACTCAACACCGGGCTCAGGAAAAGATGAGGCACGCATTGCCTATGTCCTTAAAATAGAGGATCTCAAAATTGCGATGGAAATCATGGCTGAAGCGTTAAAGGTCTATCCCGGAAGGACCTGATTTTGCCGCTGATTATCGCAGATCTTTATGAATTAATCTGCGCACATCTGCGAAATCTGCGGGAATTAAACTGTTAATATAATAAATATTTCTCCCGGATCCTGGAGAATTTTACCAGCCCTTCCTTCCAGGTTGCGCGTATTTGTTTAGCTGTCATTCCTTTTTGTATCTGTTCCCTCAGTACCGGGCCACCTGCCAGGACATCGAAATAGGACGTAAAGAAATTTTTCTTATCCGGGTAGTCACTGTATGCTCCGATCAGCCATTCGAGGTTTAATCCTGACCTGGGCACAAGTCTCGCAGCAATAGCATTCCTGAGGTCTGTCCCATAACACTTAACTCCAAGATAAGGCGGATTTTTCGCCCCCGGCATGCTTTCCGGCGTAAAGCTGAACCCCCTGTCAGGCAGTTCGGGACTACCGTATACCTGGAAAGGGTACGGTGTGCCTCTTCCGCACGAGATAACGGTACCTTCAAAGAAGCACAGCGACGGATAGAGATAAACGGATACCTGGTCAGGAAGGTTTGGTGAAGGTTTAACTGGTAACTCGTAATGGTCATTATGATTCCAGTTCTTACATTTTATTACTGTCAGATCACATTTCACACCTCCCTTAAGCCATCCTTCACCATTTATCATCATGGCGTACTCTCCTACTGTCATTCCATGAACAACCGGGACTGGATGCATTCCCACGAAAGAACTGTACGCTGTATCAAGGATGTTGCCGTCAACATAAAATCCATTCGGGTTGGGTCTGTCGAGCACAATGCACTTAACATTATTTTCAGCACATGCTTCCAGTACATAGTGCAGTGTGGATATATAGGTATAGAATCTGGCTCCTACATCCTGGATATCAAAAAGGACAACATCAATACCGGCAAGATCAGCAGCTGTGGGTTTCAGATGAGAACCATACAGGCTTACCACCTGAACACCCGTCCGGGGATCTTTACCATCAGCTATCTCCTCACCGGCATCAGCCAGCTCCCTGAATCCGTGTTCGGGAGCAAAGATTCTCTTTATATCTATACCGATCGATAAGAGGTTATCAACCAGGTGAGTCTGGCCAACCATTGAGGTCTGGTTGGCGACAACTGCCACAGGCCTGCCTTCAATCATATCAATGTAGAGATCTATCTGGTATGCCCCCGGCACAGGGGTTTTTGCCGCACCATAACAAAATGGATCCGTTACAGGAAATGCCATAAAGATCAATGTAATCAGGAATTTCCTCATATGATTTTATATTATTAAAATGTAAATCTATTGTTTTTTACCAATCATGACAAATCCTTATCCTCCACGAGGAATAAATACATTTTGTACTATTCCTGTCTATAATATCGTATCGCCTGCGGCGAATGGAAACATTTTTCGACCTTGCTTTTATTTCTTAAATTTGGGAACTTAAAATCCGATGAATCTACCATATTTCATAGCAAACAGGCTCGTAAAAGGAAGAAAGGAAGGCACCTCTTTTTCACGCCCGATAAATGTGATTGCAATCATCGGAATAGCAATGGGTCTTGCAGTTATGATCCTTGCAGTCTCAATACTTACCGGTTTTAAACAACAGATAAGGGATAAAGTTGTTGGTTTCGGATCACATATCCAGATAATGAACCTGGATTCCAACATCTCATTTGAGACAACACCTATAAGCGACACTCAGTCATTCATTCCGAAGATAAAACAGATACCTGGCATCAGGCATGTTGAGGTCTTCGCAACAAAAGCGGGGATAATCAAGACGGATGAAGAGATACAGGGGGTTGTTCTGAAAGGTGTCGGAAGCGATTTTGACTGGAGCTATTTCAGGAGTAATATGGTAGATGGAACTGTTTTCACTGTTACCGATACCGGACGTACGGACCAGGTGATCATTTCCAAAAAAATATCCGATATGCTCAGGCTTAAGACCGGCGACTCCTTTGCCATGCATTTTATACAGGATCCGCCCAGGATGAGAAAGTTCACGATCAGTGGTATCTACGAGACAAGCCTGGAAGAGTTTGACATGATCTATGTGTTTTGCGATATCGGCCACATCAAACGTCTAAACGGGTGGGATGATGACATGGTGAGCGGCTTTGAGATATTCATTGACGATTTTGACAAGCTTGATGCCATGACCCAGGCTGTAAGAGATGCAATAGGCTACAGGATCACTGAGGAAGAATCTAAGTTCAGGGTAACAAGCATCAGGACAAGATATCCCCAGATATTTGACTGGCTAAACTTCCAGGATATAAATGTCATTATTATTATTATACTGATGCTGGTGGTG
>CAYQBZ010000045.1:5091-13113 GCA_964415855.1 uncultured Rikenellaceae bacterium | reverse complement strand
CTCAGATTTGAAACCAGCACATCTTCCGACAGCTTGGTTTCCGTGAAGGTCAGAACCTCTTTCTCCACATCAGGTGAAATGTGTCCCGACCATATCAGATAAATATTATTTTCGGCCATCAGCCTTTCAAGCTCTGATACCGACTCACCCTCAAAGTG
Source organism: uncultured Rikenellaceae bacterium (assembly GCA_964415855.1). GTDB lineage: Bacteria > Bacteroidota > Bacteroidia > Bacteroidales > VadinHA17 > LD21. Next base: position 12,955 of record CAYQBZ010000045.1, on the reverse strand, counting down.
CTTTTCGTCTTTTGCCAGATGAGTACCTACGCCGCCTGAATCTACTGTCTTGCTTAAGATAAAGTAGGAATAAAAATCATCGATAGGCATAAAATCATAGTCAAGTTTATTCCCGGTCTTTTTTGCCATCTCAATTAAACCAAGACCAGCTCCACCCTTATTGCTGAACTCTGCTTCACTTAACATTTTCCTGTACACCTTCCTGATCTCCTTTGTTTCCAGATTATTTATCTCATCCAGCCTCATCCTCAGATCATCTATGCTGCTGCTGGGAAGTACATTACCTGTTGTTACAGTATACCCCGAACCGGTTTTTGAATATACAACAATCGACATATTGGAATGCAGACTCTTGTTGCCATGCCGGGAGACATTCTGCAGACTCTCGAGAACAAACATAAAAAGTCTCTTTCGTCCAACAAATCCAAATTCCGCATTTTCCATCTCTTTTTCCAGAAGCATCAGAAGTGGAACAGAATTCTCATTTGTGACAACACCCCTGTATACAAACATCAGGCGTTCCTTCATCATTTTATCACGAACTCTACGGATAAGATCCATGCAAAGAATTTCTGGCAGGTTAATTCGATTTAAAGTTAGTAAAAATTGAATATCACACAAACAAAATGCCTGTAAAGAGCCCTGCTGATGATTGGTCCGATAAATTGTAACTATTAATTATACAGGTAAATATAAATTGCTCAATACCTGCAATAATTTCGTGCCTGATCCCAGCTTCAGCGTTCAACGTATAGCCTTCCTGGAGATAATATATTTAAATAATTTGCAGGGAAAGAATTTTCACGTATATTGAAAGCCTGGTAAGCAAAAAAATACACCTTTGCAAAAATTATCCGGTAAATGTTCAGCAGGTTTCTTAAATATATAATTCCCCCGTTCTCCTTCAGGGTCTTCTTCAGGCGCATCTTCTATTCAAACCTTAAGAAAGTGCCTCTTGAGAAACCTTTGCTTTTTGTAGGTAATCATCAGAATTCCTATATGGATGGGATACTGGTTGGATCTTATCTGCCCCAACCCCTCCACTTTCTCATGAGAGCGGATATGTTCAGGAAGCCCTTTGCACGGTTTTGCCTTCGCGAACTGAATGTTGCACCGGTCTACAGAATTGAAGAGGGGATAGAAAACGTCCACAGGAACCTTGAGACATTTTCGGGGATATATGACATCCTGAAGAATAACGGGAATCTTGTTGTCTTCTCCGAGGGCATATGCGTCCAGGAAAAAAGGTTGCAGAGACTCAGGAAAGGGACTGCCAGAATGGCTTTCGGAGCTGAGGAGAAATACGGACTTGATGTTCATATCGTACCTGTTGGGATAAACTACACATATCCTTCAAAATTCCGGAAAGAGGTAATGATCAATTTCCATGAGCCTTTTAGCATTAAAGAGCTGAAAAAGGACTATATTGCTCACCCTGCCAGGGCTCTTCTGGCTTTTAATGAAAGAGTTGACGCAAGTTTAAGAAAGGAGGTCATTATAATAGAAGATCCGGAAAATGACTGGCTTGCCGAACATTTACTGGTAATGAACCGCAACAATTTTATTCTTCCTCTGTTACGGTGGAGATTTGACACGGATGACAGAAGGATGATGGAAAAGACTGTTTGTGATAAGATCAACTACATCAGCAGGAACTCCCCGGGGAAGCTGAAATCGTTAAAGGATAAAGTCAGTACATATTACACTACTCTTACCAACTGCAGGTTAAAAGACGAGAGCTTTGCCAGGGAACTTGACTATGGATTTTTACGATATCTGATAATTGTGGCCGGATTCCCGCTGTTTGTTGCCGGGTACCTCAGCAATCTTATACCCTTCACTCTTCCAAAGTTCATATGCGATAAGCTGATAAAGGATGCCAGGTTTTACAGCTCGGTGTATTTCAGCTCCGGCACAATTCTTTATATGATTTATTTCCCGGTCCTCCTTGTACTGGTAACTTTGTTTTTTGGTCTGCCGGGATTTATAGCAGGCTTATTTGTACCCCCGGTTGGTTATATGGTTCTTTTTTACAATGAGATATTCTCAGAACGTCTTTCTCGCCTGAGATTCAGGTTCAGGTCCTGGAAAAATCCGGGATTGATAAATAATCTTAAAAAGCAGAGGGAAGAGATAATGAACGATCTGGATAGTATTACCCTGAAGACAATAATTCAATAAATTACAATCATCAGTATGTATCACGTCTGTTAAGATATATCTTTCTCGACAATGTTTCCTGACAGCTTCTCCTTAAGCATAACTTTTACGGTACCATCAGGCATTTTTTCCTTCTTTATAAGATAGTGATTCTCATCAAAATCCACTATATCAGCATTTGAGATGCTGCCTTCCTTTCCCCTCCAGTCCGGAATTTCAACAGGTTCCCATTTTTTGGTCCGGGCAGATTTATAACAGGCATCAATTATCGCATTTACAATGTATCCGTCATAGAATGTCTCCCGCGGTACCTTCCCCTTTTCCATTGAATCAAACATATCTGTAAACATGTCAGGATATCCCAGAGAATGCACTTCATCGCCCACCGGGAATAACCACCCGGCATCGCTTTCACTCTTTTCAGAAACATATTTATCTGTATTACCCGTTGTAAATACCTCGAAACCTGTTCTGAGCCAATGATCCAGTCTTATAGTGCCTTCAGTACCGGATACTTCATCCCGGAGGTCCATGCCCCCCCTGAAATTCCAGCTTACTTCAACTTGCGAAACAGCCCCGTTCTCATACCTGACAAGGGCGATGGCATGATCTTCCGCATCAATTGGCTTAACCTGTGTTTCAGCCCAGCAGGATACCTCAACGGGCTTTATATCTTTCCCGATAAAGCTTCTGCCTATTTCAATGCAGTGACAGCCCATATCAACAAGGGCTCCTCCTCCTGATTGTGTCCTGTCCCAGAACCAGGCACTGTGAGGTCCGGGATGGGCCTCCCGTGACCTGGTCCACAGGATACGGCCAAGCGATCCGTTCCTTACCATTTCGATTGCCTTTAGTGTCTTTGGCGTATATACAAGATCTTCGAGATAGCCGTGGAAAACACCTGCCTCCTCGGCTGCATCAAGCACTTCCTTTGCTTCAGAAGCGTTCATGGCAAGAGGTTTTGTGCACAGAACATTTTTACCTGCCCTGCACGTCATAAGTATTGCATCCCTGTGCAGGTTGTTTGGAAGAGCCACTATTACAGTATCAGTTCCAGGATCTTCGATTGCTTCCCTGATAGAAGTTGTAAATTTCGGGATCTTCCATTTCTCCGCAAACTCCCTGGCCGATTTCTCCGGTATCGAACAAACAGTTTGTATAATATCTTTCCGGCGCTGTCCATGCAATGACATAGTATAGAAACTACCAATAAGACCTGTTCCGAGCAATGAAATCTTTTTCATTTTAGAGCTTTTAAATTATGAATCTGAGCTTCATGAATTATCCTGTTCTGGACATCACTTAGGCAAATTTAAGAATTAATGGAGCGGATTCTTCAGTTTAATATATAATTCACACCGGACTGCAAACTTCATTTTACCTTTCTATATTTGCTAATCCAATATAATTTTACTATACTGTTCTTCTCAAAACAGTAAAGAGATGCTTACTGTATTTAATATACAAAGATATTCAATACATGACGGGAAAGGGGTAAGAACGAATATCTTCTTCAAAGGGTGCCCGCTGAACTGTACCTGGTGCAACAATCCGGAAGGCATTGATCCTGCTCCCTCAATAATGTACGATGCGCGTTTATGCCACCGTTTCGGTGATTGCATTAAAGCCGCAGATGGTTCGGTAACAGTAGAAAACAACAAGCTGATTATCCGCAGGGACCTCATCAGAGATCCGTCCTCATTACGTGATATATGCCCTTCAAAAGCGCTTATCGTTACAGGACAGGAAAAAAGCATTCCGGAAATTATACAGGAAATTGAAAAGGACATGCCTTTCTACTCAAAAAGTGAAGGTGGAGTAACATTCACCGGTGGCGAACCTCTCTTTCAGGGACCGGAACTTTTTGAGCTTGTCAGTGAACTGAAAAAACGGGGAATTCACATGGCAGTTGAAACTGCCCTCCATGTAGCATGGGATGTCATTGAAACATATGTCAACCTTATTGATGTTTTTCTGGTTGACCTGAAACATACTGATAGCGCCAAGTTCACGAAGTTCACCGGAGGAGATTGTTCCCTTGTACTGAAGAATTTTAAAAAACTGGATGAATCAGGGAGAAAATTCGTTGTAAGAGTACCCGTGATCCCCGGATTTAATTTTTCCCAACCGGAGCAATATGCCATCATCGATTTTGCATCCGGATTGAAGAATGCTACTGAAATCGATTTCATTCCCTATCATTCCCTTGCAAGGGAAAAATACCTGATGCTTGGAAAAGAATATCTATTCGGAAATCACCGTAATATTGAACATTCAGAACTGAGACCATTTACGGAATATGCTGAACAAAAGGGGCTTATGTCTGAAATACTGAACTGAGATGACTGCAACAGAGATAAAAGAAATCACGGACCGTATAGCCGGGTTGAAGGAAAGTGTTCTTGATGCCATACCAACAATATGCACAGAACGTGCAAAATTCTATACTGAGGTTTATGCTCATAATGAAGATGCTCCTGTAATAATCAAGCGGGCAATAGCTCTTGAAAAAACGCTCAAAGAGATGACCATCTTTATTAATGAAGGTGAACTGATTGTTGGTAACCACTCCTCAAGGCTTGGAGCAGCACCGATTTTTCCTGAATATGTAACGTCCTGGATACTGAATGAGCTTGATGAATTTGATAAACGGCCCGGTGATGCATTTTATATCGATGAGGACCAGAAAAGGATACTCAGAGAGATCTGTGGGTGGTGGACAGGAAAGACTCTGTATGAAAAAGGATATTCGCTCATGTCGCCTTTAAACAGGGAGATACACGACTCAGGTATAATAAGGGCGGAAGGGAACCTTACATCCGGGGACGCTCATATAGCAGTTAATTTTGAAAAAATACTTGAAAAAGGGCTCGAAGGATATCTTAAGGATATAACTGCAAGACAGAATTCTCTACGGGATGAGGAGACCGGTTTCGCTAAGAAGCATCAATTTTATACAGCACTTCGGATGGGAATTGAAGCTTTGCAATCCTTTATAATGAGATTTTCGAAACTTGCTGCTGAGGTCTCCGGGCATCAAAAAGTACGGGACAGAAAGGATGAGCTTATCAGAATCAGTGAGATCTGCAGGAATATCTCTGAAAAACCTCCGGTATCATTCTATGGGGCATTGCAATTAACCTGGTTCATACAGCTCGTACTACAGATAGAAAGTAACGGTCATTCAGTATCACTGGGCAGGATGGATCAGTATCTTTTAAGGTTCTATTTGAATGATCGGGAAACAGGTAAGATCAATAAGGATTTCGCTCTTGAGCTACTGGAAAATATGTGGCTGAAATTGCTCTCCGTAAAAAAAATACGATCGTGGTCCCACACCAGGTACTCAGCCGGCGGACCTCTCTATCAAAATGTTACTATAGGAGGACAGACTGCGAACGGCAGGGATGCTGTCAACGAACTCAGCTTCCTGATCCTGGATTCCGTAGGCAGGATGAAACTCACTCAACCTAACCTTTCAATACGCTTTCACAGAAATATCAGCAACAGCTTTTTGATGGAGTGCATTAATGTGATAGGTAAGGGCTTTGGGATGCCGGCCTTCAATAACGATGAGATTGTAATCCCTTCTCTTGTTGAGCTTGGAATAAAGAAGGAAGATGCCTTTAATTATTCTGCTATCGGGTGTATTGAAATTGCCGTACCCGGGAAGTGGGGATACAGGTGTACCGGCATGAGTTTTCTGAATTTTATGCGCGTTTTGCTTGCAGCCATGCACAAGGGATATGATTCCATGTCAGGAAAGACCTTTCATGAAGGAACAGCCGGTTTTGAAGACTTCAGGGATTTTAAGGGGCTGATGGATGCCTGGAAAAAACAGGTCGCATTCTACACCAGGGCAACAGTGGAAATAGACACAGCTGTAGATCTGGCCCTGGAGGAGCTTGTACCTGATATACTGTGCTCTGCTTTTGTCGATGATTGTATCGGGCGTGGAAAAACAATCAAGGAAGGAGGATCTGTTTACGATTTTATATCAGGGCTGCAGGTAGGCATTGCCAACCTTGGAAATTCACTGGCAGCAATCAAAAAGCTTGTCTTTGAGGATGGGAAAATCACGAAAAAGACCCTGCTTGAATACCTTGATAACAATTTTGAAGGGGAAGAGGGAGAAAGAGTGCGCCAGATAATACTGAACTATGCCCCAAAGTATGGTAACGATGACGATTATGTAGATTTGCTCCTTCGTGAGGCTTATAACTGTTTCATAAATGAACTCCCCGGATATCATACAACACGCTATGGCAGAGGACCGATAGGCTGTTCTTATTATGCAGGTACATCAAGTATATCAGCCAACGTCCCTTCCGGATCAGTGGTCCCTGCAACCCCCGATGGCCGTAAAGCCTTTACACCTCTTGCCGAAGGTAGTTCTCCGACATCAGGCTCTGATACTCTGGGGCCGACTGCCGTATTCAAATCAGTATCAAAGCTTCCTGCAAACAGGATACTGGGAGGAGTTCTGCTGAATCAGAAATTATCTCCTTCAGCTCTTGGAAGTGAAAATCAGAAAGAAAAACTGATACAAATCATCAGGACCTTTTTTGAGACCCTTAAGGGCTGGCATGTACAATACAATATCGTATCAAGGGAAACTCTCATTGCTGCCAAGAAGAATCCTGCCGGTTACAGGGATCTTGTTGTACGTGTAGCAGGATATTCAGCATTTTTTACAACATTATCTCCTGATACACAGGATGATATTATTGCACGAACTGAGCAGACACTGTAAAAGTCATGGATAAATTACTTTGCGGAGTGGATCTCGGAGGTACCAAGCTATCGGTCGGATTGGTTAATACCGAAGGTCGCGTACACGATAAGATCATTGTCTACGATCATATAACATTGAATGAGTCCGGAGTTGTTGAGAGGATTACTAAAATGGTAAGAAAATTAATGTCTGACAATGGATTCAGTGATCTGGATATTACAGGAACAGGTGTCGGTTTCCCAGGTCACGTCAGGTACAGGGATGGGATCACAATAACAACTTCAAACCTTAAAGGATTCCGGAACTTTCCTCTCCGCCAGGCACTTGAAAGTACCCTTGGTATCCCGGTGATACTCGATAATGATGCCAATGCACAGGCACTTTGTGAATATAAATTTGGTGCCGGCCGGGGATATGAAAGTCTGATTTTCATTACACTCAGCACGGGTATAGGTGCAGGAATTATATTAAATGGAAAACTGTACCGTGGTATGACAGGAACAGCAGGGGAATTCGGTCATACTATTGTAAATCCCGATACGGACCTGGTCTGCACCTGTGGCAATAAAGGTTGCCTGATGGCATGCGCCTGCGGATCGGCTCTTCCCCGGCTTTTTAAGAAGAAACGGGAGGAAGGTCTGAAGACTATGCTAAGTCTGCCTGCTGATTTTAATTATTCCCGCGTCGATGGAAAACTGATTAAAGAAGGTCTCGATATTGGTGATCCTTTATCAAAAGCAATTGTGAATGACTGCGCTACCTATATCGGTATAGGCCTTTATAACATTTTCCAGGTACTGAATCCTCCCATAATTATCCTGGGAGGAGGCCTGATGAGCTGGGGTGAGGAATATCTGAGGCTGATCAGGAGCAAGTTTTATGAACTTGCCGGGGAGATGATGCACGACAGGATTGAGATTGTTGAATCAGAAGCAGGAGATGATTCAGGATTAATAGGGGCAGCGGCAT
>CAYQBZ010000045.1:0-5081 GCA_964415855.1 uncultured Rikenellaceae bacterium | reverse complement strand
ATAATCAGATCCGGGCTGATGGAGCATAGCAGAACCCATGCTACCCTGCCCAGCCCTCCCTGTCGAGGTTCCGGTAATTAATAGCCTCGGAAATGTGTTCGGAAGATATATGCTCCGATTCCGCCAGATCGGCAATAGTCCTGGCAACTTTTAGTATCCTGTCGTAAGCCCTGGCTGAAAGGCCTCTTATCTCCATTGCCGTCTTTAACAGTTTTCCTCCTGACTCGTCGAGCTGGCAATAACGCCGCTGCATCGATGAGGACATCTGCGCATTTGAATAGACTCCTGCCATATGTTCAAATCGTTTTGCCTGTACCGTTCTTGCTTTAATAACTCTTTCCCGAACGAAAGATGAATGTTCGACTTTACCTCTGTCAGATAATTTATCATAATTAACCGGTACCACTTCGATATGTATATCAATACGGTCGAGCAGAGGTCCGGATATCCTGTTAAGGTATTTCTGTACCATACCGGGGGAACACATGCATTCCTTTTCAGGGTGATTATGAAATCCGCACGGGCAGGGATTCATACTGGCAACAAGCATAAAACTTGCCGGATAATCAACAGTCGACTTGGCCCTTGAGATTGTAATTACCCTGTCCTCAAGAGGCTGCCGCATAACTTCCAGGACCGTCCTTTTGAATTCCGGAAGCTCATCGAGGAATAAGACTCCATTATGTCCGAGCGATATCTCTCCCGGCTGGGGAAAAGTACCTCCCCCCACGAGTGCCACATCGGAGATCGTATGATGGGGAGAACGGAAAGGTCTTCTGGTCATCAGTGCGGTATGGGCATCAATCTTACCTGCCACCGAATGGATCTTGGTTGTCTCAAGGGCCTCTTCGAGGGTAAGGGGAGGAATTATGGTAGGAATGCGCTTGGCCAGCATAGTCTTGCCTGCTCCCGGAGGTCCGATCATTATAATGTTATGTCCTCCTGCGGCTGCCACCTCCAGGGCCCGTTTTACATTCTCCTGACCTCTTACATCTGAAAAATCAACATCATACTTGTTTGCTTCGTTGTTAAAGATCTCCATCAGATCAACCTCCACAGGTTTGAATTCTCGTGAACCGTTGAAAAAGTCAACCACATCACGGAGGTTTTCCATCCCGTAAACATCAAGACCGTCAACAACTGCCGCTTCACGTGCATTTTTCCCGGGGACAATAACTCCCCTGAAGCCCTCTTCCCTGGCTCTCAAAGCAATGGGAAGAACTCCTTTAACCGGTTGCAGCGTACCATCGAGGGAAAGCTCCCCCATCAATATATACGACTCAAGGTCTTCTTTACTCACTTTCTCATCGCCTGCCAGGATCCCCATTGCGAGGGGAAGATCATAAGAAGATCCCTCCTTACGTATATCAGCGGGAGCCATGTTAATGACCACCTGCTTCCCCGGCCAATGGAACCCGAGAGAACGCAGGGCCGATTCGATCCTCTGCTGACTCTCCTTCACAGCCGAATCAGGAAGACCAACAAGAAAAAACCTGATGCCACGTGACACATTAACTTCAATTGTGACAGTCACGGCATCAATGCCCGTAACGGCACTGGCAAATGTTCGGATTAACATAATAAACCTATTATTAGCACAATAAGAAACGCATATCAAATATAGAAAATAATAAGATAAAATACAAAAGTGTAAAGATTTAAGCTGAAGAGGTTAGAAGAGAGATGAAGGGGCTTGCACATGCCGCATACAGGGCGCCGCCCAAACGTTGAAAAGGGGAGTCTCCCTAAAGTCCTGCTCAGACCTTTTTGAGAGGCAGCTTCCTGTCTTCAATCTCAAACCGGTCCTGGATGAACCGCAGTATTTCGTTTGCCGACGATTCAACAGGTTTATTGGTCACATCAATAACTGTGAAGCGTCCTTTCTTAAAAATCCTGTCAGCCATCAGCAATTCCTGGTTTATAGTCCGCAGATCGAGGTATGATCCGGAGCTGAAGCTTCCCATCTGTGATACTCGTCTCTGTCTCTGACCAAGCAGATTTGAACTGTCTATCGTAAGTCCGAAAACACGTCTTGGATCAACCTTGAACAGCTCTTCCGGAGCCGGTATATCATGGACCAGGGGAATATTGGCCACTTTCCATCCAAACATAGCAAGGTAGATACTGAGTGGTGTCTTACCTGTCCTGGAAATACCTGTAAGAATGATATCAGCACTGGACAACTTTCTCGAGTTCATACCATCGTCGGTTGAAAGAGTATATTCAATGGCAGCCACCCTGTCGAAATAATCCTGGTTGATCTTCCGGAAAAGACCCGGTACCTGGATAGGTTCAGCGCCTAGGGCTACTGTCAGGTAATCCGAGAGTTCACCCATAAGGTCAAAATTGACAACCTCATGTTCCTTGCAGAAAGAGGTAAGGCTGATACGCATCCGCTTATTGACAAGGGTGTGAACAATAATACCATTGTTATACTTGGCTTTAAGGACAGCGTTCTGACAGTCTTCTTCGGTACGTATACCTGACAGTATACTGACAGGTACCTTAAAATCCGGAAATTGTACAAGCAGTGATCTGACGACATTATCAGCAGAAAGTCCTTTACCCCCTGATACAATAAAGATATGCGGTATCATACTGTGTTATTAATGCTCATTCAAAGATACAATAATTTTGCAGAAAAAAGCCCGGGCCAACAGGACCCGGGCTGCATGAAGTATAACATTGCCACAAAAGATCATATTGCTGTACCTCCTCTTTCCCCCGTGCGTATCCTTATACACTCTTCAAGAGGTGTGATAAAGATTTTTCCGTCACCAACATGCCCTTCTTCTCCGTTGGACCGGGCCGATCTGAGAATGGTATTAACAGTCACGTCAACAAATGCCTCATTGACAGCTATTTCAATCTTTATCTTTGGAATCAGATCCGGAATGATGATCTGTCCGCGGTACATCTCTTCAATTCTCTGCTGGCCATGCCCTGAGACACGGCTTACTGTGATCCTTTTTATATCAGCCTCAATTAGTGCTTCGCGTACCTTGTCGAGCTGAACTTCCCTGATAATTGCTGTAATTAGTTTCATTGTCAAATATTTACAAATCCATATTATTAACTTGGATTTAACATCCCATAACCTCTTTCACCATGGTACGATCTGTCGAGACCAGCCATTTCATCGTCTTCTGACGATTTGAACCTGATAAACTTGTTTATCACAAATATTAAAATAAATGTCATTACTGCCGCATAGGCAATTGCTATTACCACGGCAAGTGACTGGATCCCCAGCTGGTTCCACACTGTCCAGCTCCCGCCTGCAGCCTCAGCAGCCTCATGCATCCACGAAGGACGGATAAAGAATGTAAGCAGCAGGGCTCCCACTATTCCACCTATACCGTGTATCCCAAAAGCATCGAGACTATCATCATATCCGAGCTTATTTTTAAGCTGGATAGCCATGTAACAGAATAACGAAGCCGCCAGGCCAAGTAACATAGCTCCGTAAGGCTGAACCACACCTGCAGCCGGTGTTACGGCAACAAGCCCGGCAAGGATACCACTTGCAAAACCAAGCGCAGTGGATTTTCCCTGGTGCATACTTTCAATTATGACCCATGCCAGGGCACCTGAAGCTGCTGCAACCTGTGTGGCCGTAAGAGCCTGCGCTGTGCTGAGCCCTGATGAGACACTGCTCCCTGCGTTGAAGCCAAACCAGCCCACCCATAGTAACCCGGCCCCGAGCATGGTAATTACGAGGTTATTGGGACGAATAACCTGAATAGGATATCCGCGGCGGGATCCTAAAAACAGTGCTGCTACCAGACCGCTTACTCCGGCTGAGATATGTACCACCGTGCCTCCCGCAAAATCAATTGCCCCTTTTGCACCAAGGTTGTAAAGGAACCCGTCGGAGGCCCAAACCCAGTGACAAAGCGGATTATATACCAGCAGACCCCAGAGAGCAATAAAAACACAATATGCCTTGAAAGAGACTCTTTCAGCAAATGCACCGGCTATCAGGGCAGGAGTAATAATAGCAAACTTACCCTGGAACATCGAAAAAACATATTCAGGAATACCTGCCGACATCACATTGGTATCAATCCCTTTGAGGAAGAAATAATCAGAACTCCAGCCAAACCAGCCACCCAGGATGTTCTTTCCGAAACTCATACTGTAACCAAAGATCACCCATAGAACACTTATGATCCCCATAGCAACAAAACTATGCATTATAGTGCCAAGAACATTCTTCGATCGCACCAGTCCACCATAAAACATTGCAAGACCCGGAATCATTAATAATACAAGAGCTGTCGATGTCAGCATCCATGCTGTGGCTCCCGTATCAATCTCAGATCCGTCTGCTGCGAACAGACCTGTACTGCTTATAAAAACAAGCACCAGTAATAAAAGATACTTTTTCCCTGAACTTTTCATCCGAATTAATTTTTAATCTAAGTAAAAACATAAATCCCGGACAAAAATAAATTTTTCAGGGGTAAAATCAAATATTTTAAGCGTATTTTTTATTTATACCCTATTTTTTTAGGGGTATATGTAATTTTATATGCTATTTTTCCAACTTTTGCCCCATTTTTTAAGACCCGGACTCCCTTTATGATGATATTTCTGTTAAAAGGACCCATCTTCCCGGATTGCTCCGGCATAAATATGAAATTTAATTACGCAGATGGGAACGTGCAGGTGAGATGAAATAAGGAATCACAAATGATAGTACTATGAAGCGATGGGCATCAGTCCCTTATTGACTTGACAAACCTTTTTATCGCCCCTTCGTCGGCCCCTTCTTCACCCAGCATTCTGACAAAAGCACTCCCTATTATTCCCCCGGAAGCATACCTGCATGCGCTACTGAAAGTGACCTTATCGGAAATGCCAAATCCAATCAGCTGCGGATTTTTAAGTGACATGCCCCTGATCCGCTTGAAATAGGAGATCTGCTCATCATTGAACTTCCCCCTGACACCGGTTACGGATGAAGAGGAAACCATATATATGAAACCGCGGCTTATAATATCGATGGCGCGGATGCGGTCATCATCCGACTGGGGAGAAATAAGCAGGATATTAAAAAGATCGTTCTTTTCAAACAT
>CAYQBZ010000044.1:11238-13201 GCA_964415855.1 uncultured Rikenellaceae bacterium | reverse complement strand
CAGCAAGCATAATTCTTATGTTGTTCATTTTATCCCGTTTTGTGGAAGAAATAAGGTAAACTTTGTTCCTTTGTTTAGCTGGCTCTCGACCCTTACGGTACCCCCATGTTCTTCTATAATCTTTTTAACATAACTCAATCCAAGTCCAAAGCCTTTCACATTATGGATATTCCCCGAATGGGCACGAAAAAACTTGTCAAATATCCTGCTAATGTTTTCCTTGCTTATCCCTACACCTTTGTCTTCGATGGTTAATGATATGCCTTTTCTTGTATTCTGAGTGGTGATTGTAATATCAGGGATCTCTTTAGAATATTTGATCGCATTATCAATAAGATTTGATATTGAATTAAGAAAATGGACCTCATCAACGAGAGCAATGGAATTTGTGGCATTTAATTCCTTATGCAAGGTACCACCGCTGTTTTTGATCAGAAGTGCAAAATTTTCAATTGCTTTTTCTATTATAAGATGAAGGTCGAGCTCCATCATGTTAAGCTTAAGCTTCATTTTTTCAAATATGGCCATCTGAAGGACCTTCTCGACGTGAAATTTAAGCCTCATGCTCTCATCGTATATAATCTTTGCAAGGGAATCTGTTTTTTTATTTTCTTCAGATATGGTCTTGTCGGACATCATCTGAGAAGCCAGCGATATTGTTGAGATAGGAGTCTTTAGCTCATGAGTCATATTGTTGATAAAGTCGTTCCGGATCTCTGATATCTTCTTTTGGCGGAATATGACGATAAAAGTGACGGTTGACAGTATGAGAAGCAGCAATGTGAATAATAACGAAAGAAAACCAAGGCTGCCTATTTTCTCAAACTTATACTGTTTCTCCTGTAAACAGTACATTACAATCTGGTTCTGACTTGGAACAGGATCATTAGGGAAAAGCTGCCTGATAAACCTGTTTGGGCCTCTTCTGTCGGTATAACCGGGCGTTTTCCACAGATTACCTAGTCGGGCCGAGCGGATCGAGAATTCAAAATCGAGATAAATTCCGACATTATTAAGAGCAGTCCTCAGTTCTTCATGAATACTTTCCGGATCAATTCTTTCCCTTATATCAGGTGGATTACGGAGAATTTTCTCCATTATGTTTTCCAGGAAAACTATCCTGTTGCTGACTCTGCCTGTTATATCTGAATTTATCATCTGGGGAGAGGGTTCACTTGACTCCTCACCAGAAAAAGGGAAACTATCTTCTGATGAAATAAAGATCTTATGGCCTGCACTTGTTACCGTGATAGGTTCATTCGGATCGTTAAGACCATACATATCAAGAAGTTCGGAGTTCGGCTGGTAACCCTGCAATTTTTTTGCAAGAGGGGAGTTTGCAGGTATCTTAACTGTTACTGAATCCGTTGTGGCAGGATCAATTTCTTCAACAATATTATTGATAAGCTCCTTCTCCTCAAGGTTAAGTACAACTGATTCAAGCGCCTTGTTTGCATTATAACGGAACTGCTGGTCGGTAATGGCTATTGCATTTCTTATCCAGTAAAGCTGAATAAGAATAAGTCCTGATATAGCCAGAAAAAAAAAGATGGCCAGTAAAACTATGGTTCTCCGCTTCATTCCAGTACAAAAGTACTTCTATATATTTTATATTGCCATTCTTTAACTTACTTTAACAACTGGGTCTGTCCTATATACTCAAGACAATATCCGCTGCGTTGAATTAAATAAATAAATTAACATTTTATTAAAAAAATGTTAATTTTCAACGTTTTATGTTAATATCTTTTATAATTCGAATAACTGCCTTTATATTTGTAAAGGTTTTGGCATGATATTTGAATTTGAAGAGTTAGAGGTTTTTTTCATAGGTTAGGTTAGTTTTAGGGTTATCAAAAAAGTGAGGCTGACATCGATTGTCAGCCTCTTCTTATTTAATTCAGTTTATGTAGGGATGATACTGTTCATTAAACTCATGATCAATGAATTGTAATAATATATC
>CAYQBZ010000044.1:2996-11228 GCA_964415855.1 uncultured Rikenellaceae bacterium | reverse complement strand
TTAAGTACAGACCTTGCCTCATCCGGTATAATTGGTTACCTTAATCACGTTAATGTTCTTTTGTCTGGCAGCATGGTAAATATGCTTCCTTATATTAGTGGATTTCTTCTTCTGGAGCCAGGTAAGATTTATGATAAACGGTTTCTTTTCCTTAAGCATAAGCACAATTTTCTTTTGTTTCTGTGGCATTATCATTTCCCTTATGTCATCCCATCCGAACGAGAATTTCTTTGGTCGGATTATCCCGTACCTGAATTCAATTTTCTCATCATCAACAGAAAAAAAAAGATCCTTCCTCTTGACAGATGCGAAAGTGGCAATTACAGCAACCACAAGGCTTATTCCGAAAGGTACTACCGAAAGTACTGCATGGATGCTTTTAAGACCAAAGACAAGCCTTTGAAGCAGAATAAAAACACCGGCAAGGAAAAACAGCCCCGAGAAGACCCAGAGCAGTATTTTTCTCCCTTTTGAAAACTCTTCTTCTGAAAGATTGTAATACAGGTTTTCCATTATCTATTGGATTAAGTATTGTATATTCTTATCTTTTATTGATTCCGGGTCAAGTTTAAATACAGCCGTAATTTCTTCCGTCTCCCTGAGAACTGAGATGAATTGTGTAATATCTTTTTTATTGTAATGATCCCTTAGCTGGATAATGTAATCGACATTCTGAAGTTGTCTCAGCAGGAAATTTTTACCTGACCGGTTGGTTATAAGACTAAATGTTCTTCCGGGGGAATCGGTCAGATCTGAAAACCTGCTGAAGATATGTTCGGAATCCTTATTACCTGTCATCTTAAGCGGTGAGCTGCTTTTAAGGGCGATACCGAACTTTTTATTTAGTGCAAGTGCCAGTTTATAGTCCGGTTCAGCTGATACGATCCCCAACAGGAATAACTCATCTTTCTGGGTAAATTTAAGCTGTAACCGTGTGACTTTTTGAGCACTCATAATTGTGCAGGGTTAACATATAAAGTTAAGTAAAAAAAGAGATACTATAACTTACGAATCAAAATTATCTTTCAGCCTTTTCCATGCCTGGTTTGCTGCTTCCTGTTCAGCCTCCTTTTTTGATGATCCGTGTCCTACTCCCAGCTCCTTCTTGTCGATATAAAGAACGGTGGAAAAGACTGATTTCTTAAGGTTGAAATCATACTCTTCGTTATAAGTGAAAATGAGATTGGATTTTCGCTTCTGGACCCACTCAAAAACCAGGCTTTTATAGTCTGTGTCGGTATTAACGATAGCAGTCAGATCGAGATATTTATTAAATACATTTCTGAGAAACAGCTTTTTTGTCTTTTTAAATCCCTTATCCAGAAATACCGATCCGATAAGTGCTTCAAGAGCATCGCCATACAGGTTTTTGGTAGTATTTACTGAACCTATATTACAAACAAGGATCTTATCGATACCAAGCGAAAGTGCCAGGTTATTGAGGACATCCCTGTTTACAATCCGTGACCTGATTTTTGTAAGGAATCCTTCATTCGCATCAGGGAAAATTTTAAAGAGGTAATCTGAAAGGATTGCATCGAGGACGGCATCGCCGAGATACTCGAGTCTTTCATTGTTTACTTTGTTCCCGTCGGGTAAAGTAAATGATGCGGACCTGTGAATAAATGCTATTTCATATAATTTAAGGTTCCCCGGACTAAATCCCAATATTCCTTTTAAACGGGGTCCAAATTCCCGTTGATCAAGAACACAGGTCCCGTTAATTCTTTTCCGGAATAATGACACTAAATTTCAACTTTTTTTATTACGACAGAAGCATTATGACCTCCAAAGCCAAATGTATTGCTTATGGCCACATTAACCTTTCTCTTCTGTGGCTTGTTAAGGGTCAGATTGAGGTTCTGATCAATAGCAGGATCAGGTACCTTGAAGTTGATGGTAGGAGGTACGATATCGTGTACAACGGACATA
The DNA here is from genome assembly GCA_964415855.1 of uncultured Rikenellaceae bacterium. Classification (GTDB taxonomy): domain Bacteria; phylum Bacteroidota; class Bacteroidia; order Bacteroidales; family VadinHA17; genus LD21. The sequence continues at coordinate 9,296 of CAYQBZ010000044.1, read as the reverse complement.
ATCGTTGCAATTGCCTCTACCGCACCTGCTGCGCCTAGAAGATGACCTGTCATTGATTTTGTTGAGCTGATGTTGAGCTTGAAGGCATGTTCCCCGAAAACGCTGATGATCGCTTTTGCTTCAGAGATGTCTCCCAGGGGAGTAGCTGTACCGTGAACATTAATATAATCCACATCTTCTGTATTCAGACAAGCATCACTCACGGCCAGTTTCATGACATTGCGTGCGCCAATACCCTCGGGATGCGGCGCTGTAAGATGAAATGCGTCGGCTGTCAGACCTGTCCCCACCAATTCACAATATATCCTGGCTCCTCTGCTTACTGCATGCTCATACTCCTCTACCACAAGAGCTCCTGCACCCTCTCCAAGCACAAATCCGTCGCGGGTATTATCGAATGGCCGTGATGCTGACTTAAACTCATCATTATTGGTTGAGAGGGCCTGCAAAGCATTAAAACCACCAATGCCTGGTTCATTGATAGCAGCTTCTGACCCTCCTGTAATAAATATATCAGCTTTTCCCCAGCGGATATAATTTATAGCATCAATAACCGAATTTGTTGATGATGCACATGCTGATACGGTAGCAAAATTAGGTCCTCTGAAGCCATATTTGATCGATATTGCTCCTGCGGCAATATCTCCTATCATCTTGGGAATAAAAAAAGGACTGAAACGGGGAGTCCCATCGCCCAGGACATGACTTTTTATAGCCAGGAAGAAGGTTTCGAGGCCTCCTATCCCTGATGCCCAAATTACCCCGATCCGGTCCTTATCTACTTTCTCCAGATTCAAATCTGAATCTTTCAGGGCCTCATCAACAGCAATAAGGGCGTACTGGGAATAAAGATCTAGTTTGTTGGATTCTTTTCTGTCAAAATATTTTGCGGAGTCATAGCCTTTTAATTCACATGCGAACTTTGTTTTGTACTTTTCAGTGTCAAAGCGTGTAATCATAACAGATCCGCTGACGCCATTCAGAAGCCCTTCCCAGAATTCATGCAAATTATTACCTAATGGAGTTAATGCTCCAAGACCTGTTACTACAACTCTTCTCATAAAAGGATTTTTAGAAATGCAAATTATTTTGCATTCTCCTCAATGTATTTGATGGCATCGCCAACTGTACTGATGGTCTCTGCCTGATCATCAGGTATCCCGATGTTGAATTCTTTTTCAAACTCCATGATAAGCTCTACTGTATCAAGGGAATCAGCACCCAGGTCATTGGTGAAACTGGCTTCAGGAGTAACTTCTGTTTCATCTACTCCCAGTTTGTCAACTATTATCTCTTTTACTCTTGTGGCAATGTCAGACATAGTAATAATTTTTAATTAATATTAAAATTCGAATCTTGCAAAGAAATATATTTGTACTATATTTTTCAAGAGATTTGGTGTTTTTTTATATATACTTTAGCTTAATATATTGATAATTAGAAAAATAATCTTATTTTAAAGAATTGTTATTACGAGTAAACAAATAATCTAATTATCAAAATATGAGGAATATAGCTATTTTCGCTTCGGGAACCGGGACCAATGCGGAAAACATAATTAAATACTTTTCGAACAGAAATACAGCCAAAGTAAGTCTTGTTTTATCTAATAACCGTCAGGCATTGGTTTTAAAAAGGGCTGCTGCACTTGATGTAAGAACGGTTTTTTTCGAACGCAACGAATTTTATGTGACCGGGAAGGTCCTTAGATATCTTTCTTTATATAAAATAGACCTGGTGGTGCTTGCAGGCTTTTTATGGCTTGTCCCGGAGAATATTATTGAAAAATATGAAGGCAGAATAGTAAACATCCACCCCGCTCTGCTGCCTGCCTATGGGGGAAAAGGCATGTACGGGGAAAATGTTCACAAGGCGGTCCTTGGCAATAATGAAAGTGAATCGGGGATATCGGTACATTATGTTAATAAGATATATGACGATGGGGCGATTATCTTCCAGGCACGGTGTAAGGTCGAACCTTCAGATACTGTTGAGTCTCTCGCCACAAGGGTCCATGCTCTTGAATATAAGCATTATCCCGTTGTAATTGAGGAAATTGTACAAAAACTGCCTGATCTTTTAACTGAAGGTGCCGAGCAGGCTTAATATTACTGTCCTTACCTTGTCAAACCTTGCCATGTTCTCCTCCGAAATCGGTTCTACGGGAGGTGCATCAACCTTAAGAGGATCGACCGGCGACCCGTTCTTGTAAAACCTGAAATCGAGGTGGGGTCCGGTCGAAAGGCCGCTTGTCCCTACATAGCCTATTACCTGACCCTGTTTGACAAAGACACCCGGTGATATACCTGTTCCAAAGCGGCTCAGATGCAAATATGCGGTAGCATAGACACTGTTGTGCTGGATCCTGACCATCTTACCCGATCCGTTCTCTGTTGTGGCTGAGATAATCCGGCCATCGCCTATGGCATGAACAGGCGTTCCTACCGGTGCAGCATAATCCACTCCGAAATGAGGTCTGCGTATCCTCAGTATTGGGTGCATCCTGCTTGATGAGAAACGGGAGCTTATTCGTGAAAACCTTAATGGAGCTTTGAGGAAAGCTTTTCTCAGACTTAGTCCGTCTGCATCAAAATATGTCTCTTTACCATCCTGCAGAAACGGGATAGCAGTAATAGATGATCCTGAACTGTTAAACTGGGCACCATAAATTTTTCCTGTCCCAAACGACTTTCCGTCTATGAAAAGTTCTTCATAGATTACTTTAAAGCTGTCACCCTTCTGGAGTCCGAAAAAATCCACGGTCCAGGCAAATATCTCAGACAGATCACTGGCTAATGAAGGATGAAGACCTTCTTCCATCATTGTCACCCAGAGCGAGGTCTCTATGGTCCCGGATGAATACCTTATCTCGCTTTTGATCTCCTTGCGGAAGGGAGTAATGTTCAGGGAATCATTGAAGCTGAATATATAGCAGGTCACAGGATCATCTTCATATATCAGGTACCTGGCCCTGCCGGTTGTGTCGCGGTCGCAGAAAAGTATATAATTGTTACCTGCCCGTATTTTTCTGACATCAAAGACATCTTTTGAAATTGTGACCACCTGGTCAATTTCCTGCATGCTGACACCATATTTCATGAGTATCTCGGAAAGAAAATCATTTGGCTTAATATGACCAGATACAAGGTTGAAGGAGTCAGAAGGAATGCCGTACATGAAGACAGGGGCGGGGGGCTCATTCTGAACAGCTGATGAATCAGTTGTGGCAGAAATAAGGTCATTGTTTATGCTTTCGTTATTCTTACACGAATCCGGAAGAAGAAGGATTAATGAAAGGGCTGCTGCTATACCTTTAATAAACATATATTCCTCAGGATTTGTAACTTATTACAATATTCACAATCCGGTTAGGGACAACTATAATATTTGCTGGGAGGGCATCCCCGGTCCACTTCCTGGTTCTGTCATCTGCCAGTACAACCTTTTTTATTTCCTCTTCAGGCATGTTTACGGGCAGTTCAATTTTAAACCTCATCTTGCCGTTGAATGATACAGGGTACTCAAAAGTATCTTCTTTAAGGAACTCTTCATTATAATCCGGCCACGGCTCATAGGCAAGAGAGAAATCTGATCCCAGCTGGTGCCATAATTCCTCAGCCATATGCGGGGCAAAAGGTGATAGTATTTTGGTAAAGGTGCGGGCAGTGTCAACTGTTACTTTGCCTTTTTTTATTGCGAGATTAAGAAAGATCATCATTGCAGATATTGCAGTGTTAAACCGCAGGTTCTCAATGTCGTTTTCAACTTTCTTAATGACCTGATGAAGACCTTTTAAGGTTTCTGCATTTTCATTCCCCGAAAAAATATTCTTAGGATCAGACAGGAACCTGAAAGCCCGTCCAAGAAAACCGGATACTCCCTTGACCCCTTTATCATCCCATGGTTTGGTTATATCGAGCGGACCCATGAACATTTCGTACAGCCTCAGGGAATCGGCACCATATTTTAATACTACATCATCCGGATTTATTACATTCTTAAGTGATTTTGACATCTTGGCTACAATCTGCTTAAGTTCTGCACCAGTATCCCTGTGGTAGAATTTTCCATTCCTTTCCTCAACCTTGTCACCGGATATTTTCGCCCCAGTTTCTGTTTCATATGCGAAGGCCAGGATCATTCCCTGGTTGAAAAGCCTTGCATAGGGCTCATCTGTTGATACTATTCCCAGGTCATACAGCACTTTATGCCAGAAACGGCTGTAGAGGAGATGCAAAACAGCATGCTCCGCGCCGCCAATATAGAGATCGACGGGCATCCAGTATCTTTCTTTTTCAGGATCGAATATAAGTTTTTTATTACCCGGATCTGTGAAACGCAGGTAGTACCAGCACGATCCTGCCCACTGAGGCATGGTGTTGGTCCCCCTTCTTCCCTTACGTCCGTTTTTATCAGTTACATTAAGCCATTCGTCTGAATTGGCAAGGGGGGATTCTCCGGATTCCCCCGGGAGGTATTTCTCTAGTTCGGGTAACTCAACCGGCAGTTCTTCCTCGTCAAGTACCGTTATCTCACCATCTTCCCAGTGGATAACCGGGAATGGCTCGCCCCAGTATCTCTGCCTGCTGAAGAGCCAGTCGCGGAGCTTATAGTTCACTTTTGCAGTGCCAAGCTTATTCTCTTCCAGCCACCTCGTGATTTGTGCTATTCCGGTATCTTTATTCAGCCCGTTGATATCGATACCTGTTGTTATATCGGAAGAGTTGATATATTTCCCGTCTTCAGTCCAGCATTCTTGTCCGGCAATAATCCTCTTCCTCTGTACAGGATCAGATACATCAGGATCCTGGATGCAGGTAACAGGCAGGTTGAATTTCATGGCAAATTCGAAATCCCTGTTGTCATGAGCCGGAACAGCCATTATAGCTCCCGTGCCATATCCTGTTAATACGTAATCAGCCACCCATATTGGAATCTTATTCTTGTTCACAGGATTAACAGCATATCGTCCGGTGAATACACCTGTTTTTTCTTTGGCAAGATCGGTGCGGTCGAGCTCGGATTTAAGCGATGATGCCCTGATATATTTTTCAACATGACTCTTCTTTTCGTCGGTTGTGATGCTATGAATCAGGGGGTGCTCAGGTGCAATGACCATGTATGTTGCTCCGAAAAGGGTGTCGGGTCGTGTTGTAAATACAGTAAGTCTTTCATTGTGTCCCTCGATCCTGAAATCAACCTCCGCACCTGTAGATCGCCCGATCCAGTTGCGCTGCATATCTTTTATGCCATCGGGCCAGTCCAGGTCATCAATACCATCAAGCAACCGTTCTGCATACAGAGGGATGCGCAACATCCATTGCTTCAGGTTTTTCTTTTCAACCCTGTTGCCGCATTTCTCGTGTGAGCCATCGTTCATCACCTCTTCATTAGCACACACTATCCTGCACGACGGACACCACCATACCTGTGCATTGTCGTAATAGGCGAGTCTCTTTGAGTCAATATATTCTGATATTCCGGACTTTCCCAGTTTAGTTATTTCTTCGGGTATTGTCAGTTCAGAAACAGGTCTGCCCTTTTGTGATTTTTCGTCGAACCAGGTATTATAAAGCTGAATGAATATCCATTGTGTCCATTTATAATAGCGGGGATCGGTTGTATTGATCTCCCTGTCCCAGTCATAGCTCAATCCGAGTTCCTTGATCTGTCTTCTGAATGTATCGCAGTTGTTCTTTGTCGTAATTGAAGGATGTGTCCCGGTCTGTATGGCATATTGCTCAGCCGGAAGGCCAAAAGCATCCCAGCCCATTGGGTGAAGGACATTGAATCCTTTCATTCTTTTAAACCTGCTGTAAATATCTGTTGCCGTATATCCCTCTGGATGACCTACATGCAGCCCTGATCCTGAAGGATAAGGGAACATGTCAAGAATATAGCACTTCTTCGGATTGCTTAAGTCGTCAGGGGTTTTAAATGTTTTATTATCCTCCCAGTATTTCTGCCACCTCTTCTCTATTTCGTGGAAATTGTAGTCCATTGTATATTTACATTTGTGTAATGCTTAAGAAAAGTCCGGGGTCCGAAGTTCTAAGATATATGTTATCTTCCGACTTACGTCTTCTTTCAGCCTCCGTAGATTCAGCGAAGGAGGGCCGGCTTCTTCTTAAAGTCTGCGAAATTAGAAAATCTTTGGGAAAAATCATTACAGACAGGCTTCAATAGGAGCCAATTTCAGGTAAAAATTCGGAAATAGTTGTAAAAACCCCCTTTTGATTATAATTTTGTGCTCTGTATGGTCCCGTAGTTCAATGGATAGAATGACAGATTCCGGTTCTG
>CAYQBZ010000044.1:0-2986 GCA_964415855.1 uncultured Rikenellaceae bacterium | reverse complement strand
CGCCCCGGGATCACAAAGCTAAAACGCAATTATCATAAATATAGATAGTTGCGTTTTAGCTTTGGACTCAACAACAACGAACTCTCTGAATATCAACTGAATCATAGGATTTTAATTTTCCAGGGTAAGACTTACTGCAATATGAGCTGAACTATATTGCTAAATCCCCATTGTCCTTTTATCACCTGATCTATCCAGTAATCCAGTTTCCACTGCTAGTTTTAAGTCACGGCTGGCAGTTGCTGTAGAAATGTCTTTATAATGTCTCAAATAATCTTGTCTGTTAAAAGTCGATTCCCCAATTTTCTCTTTAAAAATTGCAATCCGGTCTTGTGATGTAAGATTTACATTCTGATTTGTCAGGAGGTCTTCAAGCGATTCATTAATTATCTGAAGCATAAACTCTATAAATCCAGTTGAATCTCCTTTATTATAAGATTCACCAAGTATCTGGTAATATTCAATTTGTCTTGCCTAAATTAGGGACTCGATTGGAAGGAATTCAAATACTGGAGAGTATTGTCTTAGAATTACAGTCTGCCAAAGTCGACCAATTCTGCCGTTTCCATCCATAAATGGGTGGATAAATTCAATTTCATAATGAAACACACAGCTCTTTATTAAGAGTAGGTCTTTGACTTTTTTTAAATAGTCAAACAATTCCTTAACATGTGATTTTACAACATTTCCCGGAGGAGCAATATGTGTTACTGTTGAGCCTTTAAGTATTCCTGCCGATTTGGTTCGGATCTTCCCGGGATTTTCTATAAGGCCATTCATCAATATTCCATGAGCCTTCAAGAATGAAGTCAAGCTCGCAGGAATATATCTATCAATTATTTCGTAAGCTTTAATTGCATTTTTTACCTCAAGAATATCTTTTTTTGGTACAAATTTTATTGAGCATTACGAGTGTCGCCGTACAATCTTGATAGGTGGCCAAGAAGTTGTCTCGGTTGCAGAAAGTTTGTAAATGGGCACTGGAGCAGCGTCGCGGTACAATTTGTCTCGGAGCCAGAAAACTGTCACGGTGCCCGGGAAATTTGTCAATTAAACGCATGTTTGGTGTCAACAAATGAATCTTTTGGTCATTCAAGCGAATCTTTGGACTCATCAGGAGGGACGGGCTGGAAGGCTTACGCAAACGTAGATATAGATTTTTATGAAGTAATTGCTTGTTTGCGTAACGTGCCTGACAGCACAGGTCTGTTTACTTGATTCGAATTTTCACAGCTTGATATTGTGTCTATTTACAACGGACGAGGAATTTTTACTCTTTTCTCACTTATGGCTGAAGCCCGGAAATATCCGAGTGCTCCATTGCTCATGTTTGTTGGAGGTGATCCTGGCGAAGGTTGATATGCTCCTCCATCGTTCTTAAATTGTTTTAAAAGTATTTTGTAATACTCATAAGCATTCCTGGTAATGGATGATAAAGCGATGTAAAAAGAATCTCCCTCCTGAAAGATAGGATATTCAATACTTCGGGGAGTTTCGCCCTGACTAATATTCAGTCCATTGACATATGGTTGAAGAAATTCGTCGGAAAGTATTGAAAATTGCCATAGTATCCCGGCTGAATACGATCGAATGCTAATTTCTTCATTAAGTTGGATCAGGTAGTAGTTTTTAATACCCTGAGGTTCAGAAAAGTAAAGTAGTGGAGTGACTATGGGAGACTTGCCAGGTTCCGGTGCTTTTTTTATAAAGCTCACCGAATCTATTTCAGGTACAGACTGCATGAAATCTTGGGCCTGATATTCTTTACCATCAGAAAGTACTTTGAGAAAATATGTCCGGCCTGGTATACCAACCAAATGTTGGGTTTTATAGAATCCTCTATCATAACTGAATGTAGAAGGATCTTCCAAGAATAGTGTGTCAATGAAATTTCCGTTACCATCATATAGCAACTTATAGTATCCAAATCTATCTAAAGTATATTCATCCAAATTAACATCAACTGGGATTAAAGTATCAATTTGGTTTATATTATCAGTTATAACAACCCGAGCACCCTTTACAGCTAAAGCATTATCACCATCAAAACTACTAGTTCCATTATAACTTTCAGTTTGACTTTTTGTGAGACGTATATAGTATGGTCCGGGTTTGTTAGAAACAAGGCCTTCAACAACCAATCTTGGGACAATCTCATCACGATAAAGATCATAATCTTCAATGCAACCGGAAAAAGATATTACAACAAGAGATAGAACAAATATTTTTCTCATATCAGAATTTGAAATTATATGTTAAATAGGGTGTTACCCCATACAAATACATTTTATATGCTCTTGAAGTAGCGAGGGCATAATCATCCTGACGGATAAAAAGAGAGAAAATGTTCTTACGGCCATAAAGGTTATAAATGCCAAAATTCCACTCTGGTTTCCAACTTCTGAGCTGTTTTTTAGGATTTTTATAAGTAAATGAAATATCCATCCTGTGATAAGGAGGAAGCTTATATCCATTACGGGTAGTGTAATAATTGAATGATGCTCCATAATAGAGGAATGATCCTTCCGGTACTGTAATATATCCTCCTGATGTGAGTTTAAATGTCGATCCTATATCCCATGCTTTTGACAATTTATAAATTAAAACTACCGAAAGATTATGTCGTTTGTCATAAGTGGCTGGATAGGAAGTATTATTGTTGATCCCATTTATCTGCTTTGTGGTTTTGGAGAGGGTATAACTGACCCAACCTGTTATTTTGCCGTATTTTTTTTCTATATGGAATTCAGCACCATATGATTGACCCTTTCCCTTCAATACCTGTATCTCGACATGAGGATTTAAGAATAAGTCCGCATTATCTTTATAGTCAATTAAATTTCCTATACTCCTGAAATATAACTCAGTAGAAAACTCATATTTATTATCTGAGAATGATTTATAATATCCAACAGAATACTGGTTTGAATATTGCGGTTTAATATATTTGTTTACCGGAAGCCAAATATCGGTTGGAAGTCCTGCT
>CAYQBZ010000043.1:0-13261 GCA_964415855.1 uncultured Rikenellaceae bacterium | reverse complement strand
TGAACTTAACAAAGAGATCTATAAAGAATATATTGCTGAAAATGAAGCATTCCTGACCAGGAACAAGGAGAAAAGCGGAGTTACGATAACCCCCAGCGGCTTGCAATATGAGGTAATTAAAATGGGCACGGGTCCGAAACCTACCGCCGAAAGTACAGTCAGGGTTCATTACGTTGGTACACTGATTGATGGATCACAGTTTGATTCATCCGTTGAAAGAGGCGAACCTGCTGAGTTTCCTGTATCGGGAGTTATTGCAGGATGGACAGAAGCTCTCCAGCTGATGCCTGTCGGATCAAAATTCAGAATAGTACTTCCTGAAGCGCTCGCCTATGGCCCGGGAGGAGCCGGAGATGTTATCAAACCATACTCAACCCTGATCTTTGAGGTTGAACTGCTTGAAATTGTCCAGTAGAATGACTTCCGCAGAAATACAGACTCCCAGGGGAAAGATGCTTGTAAGCTTCTTTGAAGCTGACGCACCCGGCACAGTTGAAAACTTCATCAGCCTGGCAAAGAAAGGTTTTTATGACGGTCTGGCCTTTCACAGGGTTATTCCTGACTTTGTTATACAGGGTGGCTGTCCTTATTCGAAGGATATGAACGATCCGAGGATAGGAACAGGCGGTCCGGGCTATAAAATTGACTGTGAACTGACCGGAGGCAACCAGTACCACGACAGGGGGGTTCTTTCAATGGCTCATGCCGGAAGGAACACAGGAGGATCACAGTTCTTTATCTGCCACAGCAGGAACAACACCAGGCACCTCGACAGGCAGCATACCTGCTTCGGAAAAGTATATGAAGGACTGGATGTTATTGATAAGATCAGGCAGGGGGATAAAATTGAAAAGATTATCATTCACGAAGAATAGACTGAAATGGCATTCGAAATCACCGGAAAAGTTATTGATATTTCACCTGTCAACCAGGTAAGTGATAAATTCAGGAAAAGAGAGTTTGTCATTGAGAAAAAAGAGACAGGCGGATCGGCTGTATTCATCGATTATATAAAATTTCAGCTTGTACAGGATAAATGTGATCTTATCAATGAATCATTCCTGAATGAGGATGTAAAAATATGGTTCAATCTTAAAGGCAACAAATGGGAACGCGATGGCAAGGTCAATTATTTCACCAACCTCGATGCCTGGAAGATCGAAAGAGCTTCCGGACAGGGTGAGGTTGAAACAGGGGGCCCCACAACACTGGAGGATATACCGCCTGAAATTGATGACTTAAGTGACCTTCCTTTCTAGGAATATTTTTACAAGGCTGTCTCAATTAACTGACAGCCTTTTTTAAATAATTGATATGAAACAACTTATTACACTTATGGTGACTGCATTGATGGTATCAACTGTGCAGTCACAGGATCTGCCGGATCAGCGACAGATACAGCTACCGTACAACAGGATAATTCAGCCGGCTGGCCTTCAGGTATTCTTTGGAGAAGAATCGCTCGAGAATCATTCTCTTGATGCGGCACTTTCCCCGGATGGAAAATGGCTTGCTGTTCAGGAAAGATACAGTATAGTCTTTATAAGTACATCAGATAACAAAGTAAAGTACCGTCTGGCAAATAATGATCATCCTGACCTGAGAGGTGGCATGAACACCTACTCGGGAATAATGTGGCATATTGCAGGTGCGATAAATGAAGTATTCTGGAGTGCGATCGGCAGGAACGACCGCTCCTTTGTTGTTTCAGCACGCTGGGACGGAACGAAGGCATCATTCGAGCGTACCTATGAATATAAAGCATCTCAGGGAGCTGACATGGCACTGCCAAACGAAATACTGCTAACCACTGAAGGCAGCAAAGAGTATCTCTATGTTGTCCTCAACGGGAACAACAGTGTTATAAAGCAGGAACTGATATCAGGTGATACTGTATGGTCGGCTGATCCAGGAGTTGCACCTTACGGTCTGACAATGGCTTCCGGAAAATTATATGTGACAAACTGGGCCGGGAGACACCCTGATGCTTCCGATAAAGAGGTTGCAGGTGTTCCATGGGGCCTTGCAAGAGTGGATAATAAAGCAGGAGGTGCTACAAGAGAAGGCAGTGTGGCCGTTATCGATCCTGGCAACGGAAGATTAATAAAGGAAATTGTTGTCGGACTTCATCCCAACGAGATAACACGTGACAGGAGCGGTAAATTTGTATATATAACTAACTCAAACAGCGATAACATATCAGTTATAAACACACAATCGGACGAAATTACTGAGACGATAAGTGTAAGGCTGCAGCCTGAGATAAATCCCTTCTTCGGCGACTCGCCAAACGGATTGTCACTGTCGGACGACGGAAAGATCCTATATGTTGCCAACGGAATGGATAATGCACTGGCAGTGATCAGGCTGGGTAAAAATGCAAGCCTGAAATCCGGGAAACAAGCAAGCATGGTGAATGGCTTTATTCCGACAGGAGCCTACCCCTCCGCTGTCAGTATACTGAATACAGGATATCTCTATGTCTGCAACCTGGAAGCTGCAGGTGCCAGGCTTGGTCTTACCGATAAAAACAGTAAAAATCCTGTTTATAATTCCCATCATATGCTAGCATCAGTGTCGGTTATACCGGTCCCGGGGAAAAAGGTCCTGAATGCATATACTGATACTGTTGTAGCGGTTAACAATCTGGCAAGGGCAACACTGGCAAGAGAAAAGCCCAGGGAGTCAGCAATGCCCTTACCTGTGCCTGAAAGGATAGGTGAACCATCTGTCTTCAGGCATGTTGTATATATAATAAAGGAGAACCGGACATATGACCAGATTCTCGGTGATATGACACAGGGAGACGGAGATCCCGGATTGTGCATTTACGGAGCTGATGTTACACCCAATACACATAAGTTATCAGAGGATTTCCTGCTGCTTGATAATTTTCACGTTTCAGGGAAATGCTCAGCAGAAGGACACCAGTGGACCGATGCTTCAATTGTGACGGATTATATAGAGAAGAATATGAGAGCCTGGTTCAGAAGTTATGCACACGTGCAGACAGATGCGCTTGTCTATGCCCCGACGGGATTTATATGGGACAATGCAACAAGCAATGGAAGGTCTGTAAGAATATACGGAGAGGCGTCAGTTCCGGTTTTTGACAAGAACCTGACATGGACAGATATCTATAATAAGTATTTCAGCGGTGAAAATATTGAGCTATCGAACCATACAACCATTGAGCCCGTTAAGAAGATCCTCTCACAGACATACCCCTCTTATGGGAACCACGATTTCACCGATATCATGAGGGCTGATATCCTAATAAAAGAACTTGGAGATTATGAAGCAATGCCGGGCGATCAGCTTCCGGAACTTATGGTTGTGGCACTCCCGAATGATCACACAGCAGGTACAAGACCGGGTTATCCGACTCCCGGAGCAATGGTTGCAGATAATGATCTTGCCCTGGGACAAATTGTTGAAGCATTCTCCAGAAGCCGCTTCTGGGAAAACACGGTCATATTCGTGGTAGAAGATGACTCCCAGGGCGGATGGGACCATGTCTCCGCTTACAGGACCGTCAGCCTTGTTATAAGTCCATATTCAAGGTTGAAAACTGTTAACCATACCTTTTATACCCAGCCTTCAATGGTCAGGACCATTGAGCAGATACTCGGACTGCCGCCAATGAATATACAGGATGCTATAGCAAATCCCATGACAGATTGCTTTGGAATGACACCGGACCTTACACCATACAGGGCTGTTCCAAATACTATCCCTATTGACGAGATGAATCCTTCACTGTCATCATTAAGTGGCAAGGCACTGCACTTTGCAAGGAAAAGCATGCTTCCTGAATTTGACGGTGTTGATGAAGGAAATGATGACCTCCTCAACAGGATATTATGGTTTGCCGAAAAAGGTAGTGTAGCATATCCTGCAAAGTATGCGGGAGCTAAAAGCAGAGATGAAGATGATGATGACGATTAATATGATACTTGCACATGGAAAATCCCCTGCTTCAGAAATGGAATACACCTTTTGAAACACCGCCGTTCCAGGCTATAGTTACGGACCATTTCAGACCGGCAATAGAAGCAGCCGTTGAAACAGCAAGACAGGAAATTAACTCAATTACCGGGAACACTGATCCTCCAACATTTGAGAATACCATAGCAGCTCTTGAAAGGGCCGGTGCTACTCTCGGGAAAATAACACCCATCCTGTTCAATTTAAATAGTGCCGAAACAAACAAGGAACTTCAGAAAACAGCTCAGGAGATTTCTCCTTTGCTGACCAGGTTCTCCAATGATATTACTCTTAACCGGAAACTTTTCGAACGGATTAAAGTAATATTCGAAAATAAGGATAATTCCGGGCTCTCAGCAGAACAGGACATCCTTGTCGGGAAGAAATACAGGAACTTCATTCTTGGAGGAGCAGCACTGGAAGAAGATGAAAGGGCACGATTCCGGGATATAGCGGAAAAACTTGCCACGCTGTCACTTAAATTTGAGGAGAACATACTAGAAGAGACTAATTCGTTTGAGCTGCATATTACCGAGTCCTCTGATCTTGCAGGATTACCGGATAACATTATTGAAACGGCCTCAATGGAGGCATCCCGAAGAAAGAAAAATGGCTGGATATTCACTCTGCATTTTCCCAGCTATATACCTTTCATGAAATACTGCGAAAAAAGAGAACTGAGGGAAAAGATGCTCAGAGCATATTCATCACGGGCATTCCGGGGCAATAAGTATGATAATACCGCTTTCATACTCAGAATAGTCAATTTACGACTCGAAATTGCTAAAATGCTTGGTTTCAATGATTACGCTGACATGATCCTGGGAGACAGGATGGCAGAGAGCCCTCAGAAAGTAATGGATTTTCTTGAAGAACTTCACCAGGCTTCGGGTACAGGAGCCCTCAGGGATTTTGACAATATCAGGGATTTTGCCAGGGACACGGGATTTAATGACCACTTGCAGCATTGGGACTGGGCATTCTTTTCCGAGAAACTTAAGAAGAAATTATATAATATTGATGATGAGGAACTTAAGCCATTTTTTAGACTTGAGAACGTTGAGAATGCTATATTCAGTCTCGCTAAAACACTCTATGGGATCACGTTTATTCCAAACAAGACCATCCCGGTGTATCATCCGGAAGTAAAAACTTTCGAGGTGTACGACAGTAAAGGATCTTTTCTTGCGGTCTTATATGCAGATTACCATCCGCGCCCCGGCAAGAGCGGCGGCGCATGGATGACAAGCTACCGCGATCAGAGGAGATTAAAGAATGGGGAAGATGTCAGACCTCTGATATCAATTGTTGCCAATTTCACAAGACCAGTGAACAGCATTCCCTCCCTCCTCTCTCTTAGCGAGCTAACCACCTTCCTCCACGAATTTGGTCACGCACTGCACGGAATTCTTAGTAAATGTACCTATGAGAGCCTGTCAGGGACGAGCGTTGAACGCGATTTCGTGGAACTGCCATCGCAGTTTATGGAGAATTATGCCTATGAAAAGGAGTGGCTCGATACCTGGGCCGTTCACTACAGGACAGGAGAGAGAATACCGGACGAAATAATGACCAGGATCAAAGAAGCAACCGTATTTAATGAAGGATATGCATGTTTCAGGCAGCTTGGTTTCGGACTGCTTGATATGGCCTGGCACACAATCAGGGAACCTTTGGATGTAAACATTGCAGAATTCGAAACAGCAGCTATGAAAAAGACAGTTCTTTTACCGGAAGTTAAGGGGGCTAACATGAGTGCTTCGTTCGGCCACATTTTCGCAGGAGGCTATGCAGCAGGATATTACGGATATAAATGGGCAGAGGTGCTTGATGCAGACGCTTTCAGTTACTTTACTGAAACAGGCATTTTTAATAAGCAAACAGCAGATTCGTTCAGGGAGAATATTTTAGAAAAAGGAGGTACTGAAAAACCTCTCACTCTCTATATAAACTTCCGGGGAAAGGAACCCTCAATTGATGCTCTGCTAAAACGGAGCGGACTAAAATAAGCATCTCTGTGATGATTCTGTGTCAGCTGTATGAACTTACACAGAGTTACACCGGGTAACCCCAGAATCTCACAGGGAAATGTTTGTAGGATTTTCTTAAAAGTTGCGCTATATTTATCTGGCTGAAAATGTTTTTGACCTCAAACCATATTATATTAATAATCAGTATACTATATCCTGTAATATGATTCTCTTTTTTGAAAGCAACTCCAGGAACCTGATAGCAGTCGGCACGAATGAAATCCTTCCGGCAACCGATCTTGAAAAACTCTCATGGCTTTTCAGTGGTGCCCGGCAAATGGGAAATGATAAAATTGACGGTGTCTTTGTTGGTCCCCGTAAAGAAATGATAACACCATGGAGCACCAATGCTGTGGAAATAACTCAGAATATGGGGATTTCCGGGATAAAAAGGATCGAAGAGTTCTTTAAGGCATCAACTGGGACTCCCGGGTATGATCCTATGCTCCAGTCAGTTTACAAGGGACTGGATCAGAACATTTTTACAATTGACAAGACTCCGGAGCCCGTCCGCTTTATTGATGATATCGGTCAGTATAACCTGTCTGAGGGACTGGCGCTGAGCGGGGAAGAGATAGCCTACCTTGAGCTGCTAAGCAAAAAGATCGGAAGGGAACTCACCGACAGCGAGGTATTTGGTTTTTCCCAGGTAAACTCCGAACACTGCCGGCATAAGATTTTTAACGGGACGTTCATCATTTCAGGAAAAGAAGAAAAGACAACTCTTTTTCAAATGATAAAAGACACCACAAAGAAAAATCCCAACAAAGTAATTTCAGCATATAAAGACAACTGTGCATTTATTGAGGGGCCGGTACTGGAACAATTTGCCCCTGCAAGACAGGATATACCGGATTTTTATGTTATCAGCGACTTCAAATCAGTTCTCTCACTTAAAGCTGAGACACATAATTTCCCAACCACTGTTGAACCATTCAACGGAGCCTCAACAGGAACGGGCGGGGAGATCAGGGATCGGATAGCAGGCGGGAAAGGGGCATTTCCCATTGCCGGTACAGCAGTATATATGACCTCATATCCCCGTCCGGACGGAAGCCGTCCGTGGGAAAAAGCGACGGAGGCCAGGCCCTGGCTTTACCAGACACCCGAGGATATCCTGATAAAAGCATCCAACGGGGCAAGTGACTTTGGAAACAAGTTCGGGCAGCCACTGATTTGCGGGTCAGTCTTTACATTTGAACATTTTGAGGACAATAAAATGTCGGGGTATGATAAGGTTATTATGCTTGCCGGAGGTATAGGAACGGGTAAAAAGACAGATGCAGAGAAAAGCATACCTGAAAAAGGAGACCTCGTGGTATTGCTGGGTGGCGACAATTACCGGATCGGCATGGGAGGAGGAGCTGTCTCATCGGTAGATACAGGAAAATATGACAGTAGAATAGAGTTAAATGCTGTTCAAAGGGCAAATCCCGAGATGCAGAAAAGAGTGTACAATGCAATCAGGGCATTAAGTGAATCGGAAAATAATCCTGTGGTCTCCATTCATGACCACGGTGCAGGAGGGCATCTCAACTGCCTTTCGGAGCTTGTTGAAGCCACAGGTGGCAAAATAGATATCAGCAAGCTTCCGGTTGGAGATCCGACACTTTCAGCAAAAGAAATAATTGGAAATGAATCGCAGGAACGCATGGGCCTGGTCATGAAAAGGAAGGATATAGATATTCTCAGGAGAATTGCAGAAAGAGAAAGGGCGCCTATTTATGTAATCGGAGAAGTTACAGGCGATCATCAATTTACATTTGAAAATCCGCTGACAGGAGAAAAACCTATTGATATTTCACTTGCAGCACTTTTCGGTAATCCACCTAAAACTGTACTGAAAGACTCATCCGTAACAAGCATTTATAAGGATCCCGAATATAGCGCTGATAAGATCCGCTATTATGCAGAACATGTTCTCCAGATAGAGGAGGTGGCCTGCAAAGACTGGCTTACAAATAAAGTTGACAGGTCAGTAACTGGCAGACTTGCAAAACAACAATGTGCAGGTGCCTTACAACTGCCACTTAACAATCTTGGGGCAATAGCACTTGACTACAGCGGGAAAAGAGGTATGGCAACCTCTATCGGTCATGCACCCGCTGCAGGACTCACTGATCCGGTAGCCGGTTCGGTTCTGTCAATAGCAGAGGCCCTTACAAATATCATTTGGGCTCCGCTTACTGACAAATTGAAAAGCGTCTCTCTTTCGGCAAACTGGATGTGGCCCTGCAGAAATACCGGGGAAGATGCAAAGCTTTTCTCAGCTGTCGAAGCTGCAAGCAATTTTGCCATTGAGCTGGGTATAAACATCCCAACAGGTAAGGATAGTCTTTCGATGACCCAGAAATATGAGGACCAGATAGTCTTCTCCCCAGGGACGGTAATAATATCTGCTGCAGCCGAAATTAGCGATATCCGGAAGATCATAGAGCCCGTTATCGTTAACGATCCATACACAAGTCTGCTTTATATAGATTTGAGCAGCGACGAATTTAAACTCGGAGGAAGCAGCTTTGCACAGATACTCAACAAGGTTGGCAGTAAGGTCCCTACAGTCAGGGATGCAGGCTATTTTTCAAAGGTCTTCAATACTATACAGTACCTGATACTAAAAGATAAAATCCTAGCAGGACACGATATTTCAGCCGGCGGCCTACTGACGACACTTCTTGAGATGTGCTTTTCAAACAAGACTGGAGGATTAACTGTCAACCTCTCTGAAATGGATGAAGATGATACGGTTAAGATACTCTTCAGCCAGAATCCGGGTATAGTTATCCAGGTGAAAGATGAGGATGAGATTGCAGAAATCCTGCTCGATCATGGGATCTCATATTATTCTATCGGGCATCCTGTGAGCGGTAGAAAATTGCACATCATAAATAAAAAAGATATCCACTCTTTCGATATTGACCATCTCCGCGACAAGTGGTTTCATTCCTCCTATCTTCTCGACAGGCGCCAGTGTGGCGAGGAGCATGCCCTGGAACGATTCCGGAATTACAGGAACCATGTGCTCAATATCTATACTGCCGATTTCCACGGAAGTTTCAGTTCGCTCGGTATTTCACCCGGCAGAAGGAAGAAATCGGGTATAAGGGCAGCTATTATAAGGGAAAAAGGAGTCAATGGCGACAGGGAAATGGCTTATGCACTGTTCCTTGCAGGTTTTGATGTTAAGGATGTACACATGACAGATCTCATCTCGGGCAGAGAGGACCTGGAAGATATTAACATGATCGTATTTGTAGGTGGATTTTCAAATTCCGATGTACTGGGTTCTGCCAGAGGATGGGCCGGAGCATTCAGATATAATGAAAAAGCCAGGATAACGCTAGACAAATTCTATAAAAGAAAAGATACTCTTTCACTTGGTGTTTGTAATGGCTGCCAGCTGATGGCCGAGCTTGATCTTATATACCCGCGCCATAAGGAAAAACCAAGACTTTTAATTAATAAATCGCATAAATTCGAATCAGGTTTTCTCAATGTACGGGTTATGAAAAACCATTCCGTAATGCTTGGCAACATGGAGGGCATGGAATTAGGCATATGGGTTGCTCACGGAGAAGGCTGTTTCAGCCTGCCTTACCCTGAGGATAAGTATTATATACCTCTGAAGTTCAGTGCCTCAACATATCCTGCCAATCCAAACGGATCAGATTATAATACTGCCGGTATGTGTTCTGAAGATGGCCGTCATCTAATCATGATGCCTCACCTGGAAAGAGCATTTTTCCCCTGGCAGTGTGGTTATTATCCTACCGCAATGAAAAATGATGATACTACACCCTGGATAAAAGCGTTCACCAATGCAAAAGAATGGGTTAAGCTCAACGCGTAGTAGGAGTGATAAGTACCGAAATAAGTTTTGAATTCTCAGCCTTTGAAGATTCGTCTGGCTTATAATCATCCGGAACGATCTTTTCACTTATCACCTGTATGTTATATAAACCCGTGTCCTGCAGATATAATGATCCCATAAACGAATCAGCCCTGAAATAAGGATAGGAAACCTCACTTGAATTACGCACCACCTTATCGCATTCAGGATGTGCTTCAATGCGGTGATCAAGAATGTTAAGCATTACCGAATTATTATAATGGAGATCAGTAGTATCTGTAGTGGCACTTGACAACCATACGTTATACCTGCCCGATTTCGAAACAACAACATTCCATTCAGCTGTATTACTGGAAGGATTCGACTTGTCGCTGTAGCACTGCGCATTATCGAGCTTCAGCGATATTGTACCATCCTCCTGCTGTACTATTTTATTTTCAGATCTGAACTTTCCCATCGAATGCTCCTGTGATCTATTGCAGGACCAAACCAGTACAACAGCAACCAATATCATCCACACTATTATGCTTCTTCTCATATTCAGTATATCACTTTAATTAGTTTTTATTTTTATAACGAAAAAAAATCAGGTTCAGTATCAGTATTGCAGGGAAATGGCAAAATAAATTCAAATATTTGAAATATAAAAGAAATGTACAGGAAGACTATTAAAAATACCGGGAAGACCGTCAGGTCAGGAAATATCAGCCAGTTCCTTAATAGAGAAAAACTCCTTGCTTTTGCTTTTCCTGATAACTGGTTTCTGGATGGTATCAGCTACTATCTCTGAAATATCTGCTACCCGGATGTCAGACACAGAGCTGAAAGTTTTCTTACAAAGCGGACATGACGTAGCGAGAATATCAGGATCTTTCCTTGTAAGAATAGAAGCAGTATCAGCGGCAATCTTTTTTCTCTTCTGAGAACTGATCTTCAGGTTCCCCAGGCTGCCACCACAGCACAGGGAATTTTCATCTTCGAAATCACTGTGCTCGAGCAGTGCAACATGTTTCAGAACTGCCTTCGGTTCATCATACACTCCTGAACCCCTTCCAAGATCACACGGAGTATGATATACAACTCTCTGGTGTGTGAACCGCATTCTTACGAATCCTTCATCTATCAGATTCTTAATAAATTGAGTGTGATGTAGAACCTGGACATCCAGATAATAGCTCTCCCTGAACACTTTATAGCATATAGGGCATGATGTCACCAGCAATTTGGCGCCTGACTTCCATATTAACCGGGAATTGTAGTTTATCAGTTCCCTTGCCTCCTTGTCCATTCCTGCAAGCATCAGAGGACGGCCACAACAAACACCTCCTTCTTCATCAATGAAATTGTAACTCATCCCGGAAGCATCGAGAATCCTTCTCATTGCCTTTTTAATCGTCGGTGTAAGGTGTGTCATGCAGCCGGCAAAATACAAAACATCGACTTTTTCGGGTTCTGACTCAGGAAGGAAGCCATACGATGAAGAACCGTCTGACCCGTTGGTTGCCGACACCTGCCTGTTCCGGAAATAACCCTTATAGATATTCCTGAATTCGGGTTCCTGTCCTTCTCTCCGCCGTTGTATCATCCTTAGGGGGGAGAGTTCAATTCCAACAGGGCAAAACTGATCGCACCTGCCACACATCAGGCAGTTTTGTGCAATTTCCGATACGTCTTCATTGTTTCGAAGTGCCTTCATCAGATAGGCAGACTGAATATGATTAATATCTGCCGAAAAATTCAGCTGACACGCATCAATACAAATACCACATGAAGAACATGAGAATGTCTCTACTTCAGAATATGAACCTGCCACATGACCGGTTTTTATTCCTGAGTTCCTCATAAAAATCAGGAACAGCTCCGTTGGTATATGCATATACCTCGTTACCGGCAGCAGGATGAAAAAGGTTCCCAGTGAAAGTGAATAGAGCAGCCAGAAGGGATATGCCATATCATGGACAGGAAGAAAGGATGCAAACCAGGAACCAAGGGATCCTGTAAGAAAACTGCCGGTACCGTGAGCCCCGCATGTGAAACTTTCTGCGAGAAGCCGGCTCGGGAAAATCAACCACAGGGAGGTCAGGGCAGTCTTGTCAAGTAAAGTCAGCCTGGTAGTTTTCTTCACGCCCACAACCTTTGAGTATATTCTTTTAATAATGGCTAATAACAGGCCGGATAATATGAAAGCAAGAATCAGGTCCATGATGAATCCGTATACTTTTTCAAAACCCATCTGACCATGCTCCGGATTAAAAAACCTGAAGAATATAGCTTTGTACGGAGCGTTAAGGTGTTTTTCCCCAAAAATATCGGTCTCAATGGTCCCGAACAGGATGAGAAGGAACCAGCCGAAAGCAAGACTCATATGCATATATCCCAGCCGGAGATTTGTCTTCAGGATTTTTCTGTGGATAAGGCTCTCAAGGAATATCTCCCTCAGGCTCTGGACAAAAGCATGACCGAAGAATCCTCTCTGAAGGCGGAGCTTATCCGGACGTGAAAGATCGCGGAACCATATCACACTTCTCAGTACCGCATAAATAAGTATGAAGTACAATCCGATATTGAATGGTATGACAAACGGATCAAACTGCATAATGTTCTGATTTTTGAAGTGCCTGTCTTGCCAGCTTTACCACATTCCTTGTATTAACTCCCCTGGGGCAAACGAGAATGCACTTCCCGCACAACATACATTTCCTGATATTCTTGCCGGCTTCCACATTTTCACCTCTTTTGATAAGGATCTGTATCTCCCTCAGGCTGAAACCGGTAAAATTACCAGTTGTACATGTGGCGGAGCAACAGCCACATTCAATACATAATCTGAAGCTTGGCTCATTTTCAAATATATATTCGGCAATGCTCCTGTCGTTGGATTCATAGTCTATCTGCCTTCCTTTTGATATGGAAAATCCAAATTTGTCCATGTTACCTCCTGCCTTTCTTCAGATAATCCATTACGTCTGTAACAGCTGCCCTTGCATGCGATATTGTCTCGGTGATATTCATCGGGGCAGTACAGGTCCCTGCATAAAAGACCCCGTTTACATTACTGAGGTTGGATCCGTAATGGTTATCCCGGCTCCTGAAAAACCTGTTCTCTCCCCTCTGCAGGCCAAGTGCTTCCCCAACCTTTATACTGCCTTCCGAGATCTCCATGCCTGCCATTAAAACGAGCATATCCAGTTCCATCTTAAGCGGCCTACCTGCTAAAGTATCCTCTACCTTTACGATAAGCTTCTTTTGTATTGATTCCCCGACTTCCGACACTTTACCCCTAATATAGGTAACTCCGTATTTCTCCTGCGATTCCATATATAATTCCTCGTAAAGAGCACCACCCATCCTTATATCCATGTAGAAACAGAAAACCCTTGATCCGGGAAGCATT